>CAIXZV010000578.1 GCA_903924005.1 uncultured Chloroflexota bacterium
CGATGGATGATCCCACGATCACCGAGCCCAGCACCACGATGGGGTGGATGCCCACGGCGCCGGCCATCAGACGCGGCTGCAGCACATTCATGGTCACGAACCAGCCCACAACCATGGCGATGACCACGGGGAGCGTGGCGCCCGGGTGGAGCACCAGCGCCACCAGGACAGGCGGCGCCCAGGAGATGAACGGCCCAAAGAACGGGATGGCGTGGAGGACGCCTGCAAGGCCGATGGTGACGGCCGCGTAGGGGAGGCCGAAGACGACATCCACGATCGCGGTGATCACGGCAAACGCCAGACCCATGATCAACTGCGTCCGAAGGAACCCGCCAAAGGAGCGCGAGACGCTGCTCTGGACGAGGTGCGCCGTGGCGGCCTGGCTTGGCGGGACGAGGCGCCAGATAAAGCTGAGCACCTTGTCGCGGTCCAGCGCGATGTAGATGGCCATGATCACGACGATCAGGATGTTGCCCAGCACCCCAATGCTGGCAACGGCGATCTCTTGCAGCGGGCCAACCAGCTGTCCGGCCCAGGCCTGCAGGTTCTCCACAATCTTGGGCGCCTGCTTGGCGAGGTCGATATTGAGACCGAAGGTGGCGAGGCGGGCGCCCAGTTCGGCCATCGCGCTGGTCAGCTGCGTCTCAAGTTTTGGCGCGTCCTTGAGGAAGTCGCTGATGGAGCCGGCCATCGCCGCCGATGCCTGGATCAGCACCGCAAGCAGCCCGCCCACGAGCGCAACAAACACCAGCAGCACCGCCACGGCGTCCGGCAGCCTGGGCACAAGCCGCCTGAGCAGGCCCACCAGCGGCAGCACGGCAAACGCCAGCAGCCAGGCGAGGAAGAACAGCATCAGGACGTCTGCGAAGAACGCGACGATCTGGATTGTGAACCCGGCCACCACAAACCCAAGGGCGATGGCGGCAAGGATCAGGATGATGTCGAGCAGTCGACGCTGGCGGTCGCTCAATTCGATCGGCATGGCCGAAGCCTACGACGCCCGTCGAGACCTCGCGCGCCAGTCCTGCGCAGCGACACTTCAGTGGCAGGCCCGTTCGGCCCTCGCGATTAGCGGAGGCCCATCTTCTCCTTGACCTCAGCCATCGTAGCCGCGGCCTTGGGCTTGAGACGATCAGCGCCTGCCTCAAGGATCCCGTCCACGTCGGCGGGGTGCGCCATCAGTTCGGCATAGCGCTCTCGGGCGCCGGCGTAGCGCTCGGTGATGCGCTGGGCGAGCAGCTTCTTTGTGTCCACGCAGCCCGTGCGCGCCGTTGCCTCGCCGTCCCAGATCTCCTCGTAGTCGTCGCCGAAGAAACGGTGGAGCTGACAGACGTTGCACACGCCGGGGCGCCCCGGGTCCGTGCGCTTGATGCGCTCCGTGTCGGTGACCATCGACATGACCTGCTTGCGGATCTCTTCGGGGCTCGCAAGGATCTCGATGGTGTTGCCCACGGACTTAGACATCTTCTTCACACCGTCCGTGCCCAGGACCACGGGCGCGCTGGTGTAGACCGCCTGCGGCTCCGGGAATGTCTCGCCGTAGCGGTAGTTGAAGGCGCGGACGATCTCGCGGCTCAGCTCAAGGTGGGCCGCCTGGTCCTTGCCCACCGGGACGAGGCTTGCCTTGTAGATGACGATGTCGGCCGCCTGCAGCACCGGGTACGTGAGCAGGCCGTGGTTCACGTCGTCGGGCTGGTTGGCGATCTTGTCCTTGTACGTCGGCGTCCGCTCAAGCCAGCTGACCGGCGTCACCGTCGTCAGCAGCCACATGAGCTCCGTGTGCTCGGGGCGGTGGCTCTGGACAAACAGCGTGCAGCGGTCCGGGTCAAGGCCCAGCGCCAGGAGGCTCGCCGCCATCTCGCGGGTGCGCCGGCGCAGCAGCGCCGCGTCGTGGGTGCTGGTCAGCGCGTGGTAGTCGACGATGCAGTAGATCGCCTCGTACTCGTACTGGAGCATCACGTAGTTGCGGATGGCGCCAAGGTCGTTGCCGAGGTGGACGATTCCGGACGGCTGGATGCCCGAGAAGATCAGCGGCCGTGGAGCCGCGAGCGGGGCGAGAGCGGGTTGGGGTGCGAGTTCAACGGTCATCGTTGCGGAGTGTAACGGAGCGTGGCGGGGCGGCGACGATGCGGGCTCATGACTGCGGCCAGTCCGGATGCGGCACGGCGACCAACTCCAGCCCCTCGATCCCGGCGAAGTCCTCCGGGTTGCATGTGTAGAGCGGCAAACCGTTGGCGATCGCGATCGCAGCGATCTGGGCATCGAAGGTGCGTGCTGTCACCTTGCGACCGGAGTGGCGCAGGTCGGACGCGACAAGGCCGAACGCTCGGGCTGCGGCAGCATCAAAGGGCAGGGTGACGAAGTCTGACTCAGCCTGCTGCACCTCCGCGATCCGGATTGCCTGCTCCACGGGGTCGTCCGTTGCAAGCGGGCCGACCGCAAGTTCCGCGAGCGTGATCGCTGAGATCATCGGCTGACTGGGTAGCTCCATCGCGCTGCCGAGGCGCGGAAGGAGGAGCACCGTGCTGGTGTCTAGCAGGGCACGAACATGTCTCGTCACAGCCGCGTGTCCAGGATGCGGTCGATGTCGGCGCGGAACCTCACCGGATCCACAGGGCGCAGACGACGCCACCTGGCCAGCAGCACCTCGGCTGAAATGGGCTGGGGCCCATACGGCACGAGTTGGGCAACGGGGCGACCGTCGCGCGTGATTGTGATGGGCTCGCCCGCCTGGACGCGGTCAATCACTTCGCCGCCGTGGTTGCGCAGGTCGCGGATTGTCACTTCTGCCATGTCTGTCATTGTATCACCGGTGATACAACAGATTGCAGGTGCAACCGGAACCCGGCGCGTCCTCGCACGCCCGCGTTCGGTACCATCCCGGGCACACCAACCCGGGCCACCCATGCCCAGGTCCACACCTGCCCAAGCTGCGAGTTCCATCCCCGTGAGCGTTCAGCCCCTCCGCGTCGGCGTCATCGGCGCCGGCACCGTTGGCCGCGAGGTCGTGCGCGCGTTCCTTGAGCGCTCGCCGCGCCTGACGCCTGCCGACGGCCGCCCCATCGTCCTTGTCGGCATCGCGGAGAAGTTCACCGAGCGGGCCATCGCCAACGGCATCCCGGAGAGCCTCCTCACGGACGCGCCCGCGCACCTGATCGCCAGCGGCGACTGCGACGTGATTGTGGAGACCATGGGCGGCGACGAGCCGGCGCACACGCTGGTGGCCGCGGCGCTGGCCACCGGGATCCCGGTGGTCACGGCCAACAAGCACATCGTGGCGCACTACGGCGCGGAGCTTGAGGCCCTCGCGCGCGCAAACAACACGGTCTTCCGCTTTGAGGCGGCCGTGGGCGGCGGCATCCCGCTGCTTGGACCCATCGCGCAGGACCTGGCCGGCAACCGGATCACCCGCGTGCGCGGCATCGTCAACGGCACCACCAACTACATGCTCACCGCGATGGCGCGCGAAGGCCGCGACTACGTCGAGGTCCTCAAAGAGGCCCAGGCGAAGGGCTACGCCGAAGCCGATCCGACAGCCGATGTGGAAGGGCTCGACGCCGTCAACAAGATCGTCATCCTGGCGCGCCTCGCGTTTGGCACCTGGATTGCGCCCGAGGCCGTGAGCAACCGACCGGGCAGCACTACCGGCGCCCCGGGCAAACCCGGGATCACGGGCGTCACCGCGGAAGACGTTGCCGCAATGAGCGCCGAAGGCCGAACGCTGCGCCTGATCGCCACTGCCGTGCTGGCCGACGATGGCGCCATCGAGGCCTCCGTCGTGCCCACAGCGGTCCCCGCCAATTCGCCCTTCGGCCGCTGCGACGGCGTGCTCAACCGGGTTGAGGTGGACGGCCTGCCCGTTGGCCGGGTGGCCTTCGAGGGTCCCGGCGCAGGCGGTGCCGCTGCCGCTGCGGCGGTCTTGTCCGACATCGTGTCCATCGCCCGCGGCCTCGGCTCCACGTGGGGCGGCGCGCCCGTCGTTGACCGCCAGGGGATCGCCGTCCGCCCGGTGGCCGGCGAGTGCGTCATGGCCCCGTCCGGCGCCTGCTACCCCGTGGGGGACTGACCGCCATGCCGCCCATCACGCCCAACGCCCAGGCCCATCGCCCGCGCATGGTTGAGCGCTACCGCGACTTCCTCCCCGTCACGGACGCAACCCCCGTCGTCACCCTTGGCGAAGGCGCCACGCCGCTCGTCCACGCGAAGCGCCTGGGCGCGAGCATCGGCGTCCCCAATCTGCACCTCAAGATCGAGGGCCAGAACCCCACGGGCTCCTTCAAGGACCGCGGCATGGTGATGGCCATCGCGAAGGCGCTGGAGTCCGGCGCCAAGTCCGTCATCTGCGCCTCCACCGGCAACACGTCGGCATCGGCCGCCGCGTATGCCGCCGCCGCAGGGCTCGAGTGCGTGGTGGTGCTGCCGGCAGGCAAGATCGCCGTGGGCAAGCTGCTGCAGGCCCTTGTGTTCGGCGCTCGCGTGATCTCGGTCCGCGGCAACTTTGACGAGGCGCTCAACGTGGTGCGCGCGCTGTCCGAGCAGGACGACCATCCCATCACGCTCGTGAACTCCGTCAACCCGTTCCGCCTTGAGGGCCAGAAGACGGCCGCGTTTGAGGTGGTGGACGATCTGGGCCGCGCGCCCGACATTCTCGCCATCCCCGTGGGCAATGCCGGGAACATCAGCGCGTATTGGCGCGGGTTCCGCCAATACCGTGACGCAGGGTTTGCCTCCACCACGCCAAAGATGTGGGGCTTCCAGGCGGCCGGCGCCGCACCCCTTGTGGCGGGCCACCCCATTGACCATCCCGAGACCATCGCCACGGCCATCCGCATCGGCAACCCGGCGTCCTGGGATCTCGCGATCGCCGCACGCGATGACTCCGGCGGCCGCATCGACGCTGTCACCGACGAGGAGATCCTCGCCGCGTATCGCATGCTGCAGCGCCTGGAGGGCGTGTTCTGCGAGCCGTCGTCGGCGACGTCCCTCGCGGGCGTCATCAAGGCCGCCGCGGCCGGGCAGGTGGACCGCGACGCGACCGTGGTCTGCGTCCTGACGGGCAACGGCCTGAAGGACCCCACCACTGCCGAAGCCGGGCTTGAGGTCAAGGTGACCGAGGCCGAGCCGACCATTGCTGGCGTCGCGCAGGCGCTAGGCTGGACCTGATGCACCAGCCCATCGGGACGCACCACCGGATCGTCCCCGCCGTGCCGCCCCCCCCGGTGGGGGAGCCGGGCGCGTGGGACTCCATCCTTGGGCGACGTCTCGTGGTGGACGTGCCGGCGTCCACGGCCAACCTTGGCGCAGGGTACGACTGTCTGGGTCTGGCGCTGGAGCTGCTCAACCGCGTCACCGTGGAAGCGGTGGATGGCGACGGGTCCATCGAGATGACGGTGACCGGCGAGGGCGCCGGCGAACTTGGCGGAGATCGCGACAACCGCCTCATCCGCGGGCTTGAGCTGGCCGTTGCGGCGCAGCTTGGCCCGCGCCCGGCGGTCATCGGCTGGCGCGTGACGATGCACAACCGCATCCCGCTCTCGCGCGGGCTTGGGTCTTCGTCCGCTGCGGCGGTTGGCGGGCTGTGGGCTGGCAACGCGCTTGGCGGGGGGACGCTGGGCATGGACGTGCTGCTGCGGCTCGCCACCGATATCGAGGGTCATCCCGACAACGCATCGGCCGTGCTGCTGGGCGGCTTCGTGGTTTCGGCGCACCTGGGCCAGCGCGTGGAGGCCGTGCGGTTTGACGCGCCCGAGGGGCTGCGCGCCGTGCTGTTCATCCCTGAGCGCCGCCTGGCCACGGCCGACATGCGCCGCGTGCTGCCGGCGGAGGTGCCGCTGCGCGACGCTGTCTCAAACATGAGCCGCATTGCGATTGGCGTGGCCGGCATCGCGTCCGGCCGCTGGGATCTGTTGGCGGACTTGACCATCGACCGGATCCACGAGCCGTACCGCTCGGTGGCCTACCCGCAGCTGCCGCGGCTTACCGGGGCGGCGCGGGCTGCGGGTGCGCTTGGCGCGTTCCTCTCGGGCGCCGGGTCAACCGTGCTTGCGTTTGTTGCCCCGGGCGCGGACTCCGCCCCGGTGGAGGAGGCGTTCGTCGCGGCCGCGCGCGAGGTGCTGCTGCCCGGGCGGATCGAAGTGGTCACGCCGCGCAATATCGGCCCCGTCATTCTCTGACGCGCAGGCGTCAACGGCGCTAACGCACGGCCACCCGTCCGGCGGGTGAACGGTTCCGTGATGTGACGTTTCACCCCTCTGGCGGCGCGTTTGTCACGTGCCGAGGCTTCACGGCGCAACAGACCGTGCGTGGGACGGCCCAAACGTTCCGCGCCGGAACCGTTCACCCGCCCCACGGGTGAACGATGCGCGCCCGGACCCCGCCATGATCAACCGGCCCCCCCAGACGCTACTTGCGCTTGCCGGTGAGTTTGACCGTGTCCTTGAGGGCCGCCGAGGCAACCGACGTGATGGTGAGCTTTCGGGTCGCTGAGGACCCGACCGTGGCGTTGGACTTGACGGTCACCTTGGCCGTGATGAGGTACGCGGCCCCGGCCGCGAGCGAGGGCGTCCTGAACGTCCCCGCCACGACCCTGGACGTGATGTCGGTGGTGCCGCGGTAGTACTTCACCGTGTACTTCGTGGTCGCGGTACCGGTCGCCTTCACCTTGAACGAGTCGGAGGCCGTCCCGTCGTTCTGGATCGAGATGCCGAAGGAGATCACCCGGCCGCGCAGCGCGGACCCCGCCGCGGCCTGCCCGGCGGCGGTCGTGTTGTAGACGTCGTTGCCTGTCAGCGCGCCGGACGCGCCCAGGCGGATCCGGCCGTTGGGCTTGTGCGCGGGCGGGATCGCGGGCACCATGCCCCAGGCCGCGATGCCGTCCGCCTCGGCGACGCCGCGGGCGTTGACCGGCCGAGTCCAACCGTTTCGGACGCGCGGCTCTGCCCTGTTGATCCCGGCGCGCAGCGGGCGCCCGGCCCGGGACATGAAGAGGGGCCGCCCGGCGGACGACCCCTCTTGTTGCGCGAGGATTGGCGGCGAGGACTAGTGGTCCGTCGCCACCGTTGACAGGTAGCAGTCGGTCATGTTGTTCGGGTCGCCGGTGGCGCCGCACCAGAGCGAGTAGAACGCGCCGCGCCCTGCCGCAACGCCCTCGTAGTCGCCCACGAACATGCCGCCCGCATACGGCGTCGCCAGCATGTCGAACGACGTCTTGGTCAGCCGAATGTCGTCGCCAAAGCGAGTGCCGCCACGCGGTGAGATCTTCATCCAGTAGTCCGTGGGCAGCGCGGAGTTGCTGGGGTTGAACTTGCGGAAGTCGTAGTAGGTCACCGCCACACGGCCTTCTGCGTCCACCGCGATCCCGGGGTTCCAGGCCGCCTGCCCGGTGGCTGTGCTGACCCGGCGCGGCGTGGACCACGCCGATCCGTTGGCCGACGAGGTGAGCAACACCTGGTTGACCGTGCCGCCCGTGAAGCGGGCGTCTTCCCAGACCAAATACAGCCGGCCGGTGACGGGGTCGATAGCCGCGCTCTCGATCGCGTTGGACGACGTCCGGATCACAGGACCGCCTGCATGCGGATCGACATCGGTGATGCCCATGTCGTCAGCCACCACGGTCGGGGCAGACCAGCTGGCACCGTGGTCCGTGGACGTGATGACCATGTACTGGCTGGGCGCCGAGGTGTACCAGCGGGAGAAGAAGTCGTAGAGCGTGCCGTTGTGCTGGTTCACCACGATCACGTTGCCGATGTCGCCGTGCTCCGAGCTGTTCGCCGTGATCGCCGCCGGCGCGCTCCAAGTGTGCCCGTAGTCGCTGGTGATCGAAATCAGGTTCGGCTCCGGCAGACCCCACGGATCGCTGTTGTCCACGCTGTCCCACACGATGTAGGCGCGGCCCGGGATCGTGGGATCCGCGGTGACGCTCTCCTTGTCATGGAAGATGGCGGTGTCCGCTGCAACCTCCGTGACGTTGCCCCACGTGAGGCCGCCATCGGTGGACGTGGCGGCGCCCACGGCGCTGCGCCAGCTGTTCTCGTCAAACGAGATGCTCACCGCGTACAGCGTGCCATCAGGGCCAAACGAGACCCACGGGTCGCTGGCGCGCTCGTACGGGAGGCCGCCCGGCGCGCAGGAGCTGAACGGTAGGGCGACGACGGTGAAGCTCTTGCCGCCGTCCTTGGATACTTGGGCGGAAAGGCCGTGGGCGCCGCCGTCGATCCATCGATCCTGCTGGACCCCTCCCACGATGTTGCGGGGGTTGCGCGGGTTGACCGCCACCCACGGCTCAACCTCGGCATTGGTGTAGTTCACATTGAACGGGCCACCTGCTCCGATGGTGCAGGCGGCATACGGGTTGGACGTGGTTGCCAGCACTGTCCGGACGCCAACCGCGTCGGCGGACTGGACGACGAGCAGCAGGGCGATACCGGCGACAACCAGCGAACGGCTGGCGCGCACGGCACGACGGGACGCGTGCAAGTGATGCCTCCCACGGCGGCGAGAACCGCCCGATGTGCCCCCACTGCGCCGGGACGTCCTGCGCAGCCTCCTGACGGGCTCGCGGATCATAGGCCCGCGCTGAGAGACCCGCTTGCGGCAAACCCGCGGGTGTGGGCTAGGGCAGACGAACCTTTGGCGGTGCCATTCCGGCGGGCACAAACGCGTCCGGCGCGGGCTCGCCCCGCGACACGCTGACCGGGATGGTCCCAGCCCACGTGGGCCAGGTCTCGTCGCCCTCGTCGTCCATGGCGCCGGCCGCGCGGATCTTTGCGGATGCCTCGTACATCGAGATCCACATGACCGACGTCGCCTTGCGCTCGTTCTCGGTCATCGGCCGCAGTTCCGCCCAGCGCCCGGGATAGAGGTGCTCGATGAAGTGCTCGAGCGCCTGCCCCGCGTACTCGCCATCCTCCACCACGTGGGCGGTCCCCTGGACGATGACGGAGCGGTAGTTGACCGAGTGGTTGGTGGCCGAACGCGCCAGCACAAGCGAGTCCATGTGCGTGACGGTGACCGACGCATTCTGGCCGTCGATGGTGCGGGCCATCCGGCTACCCGCAGACGCGTGCCAGTACAGGCGATCGCCATGGCGCCACACGGACGTGGGTGTGGCGTACGGCATGCCCTCGTAGACCCAGGCGACGTGGCCGATGACCGACGCATCAAGGATCTCGTCGATGACCGCTCGGTCGTACGAGCCGCGCTGGGGCTTGCGGCGGAGGCGGGCGCGGTCGCTCGGCGGGGGAGCGGCGTTAGGCTCGCGGCGTTCCGAGGAGTTGTCTCCGCTCATGCAGGCTGGCCCTCAGCAGCGACGTCGCGGCGGTACAAGACCCACATCGAGACGCCCGTTGCGCCGCCCGCGCCATACGGCATGCCGGGGCTGCCCGCCATGGCGAAGCTTGTGGGCACAGCGCCGATATTGGCGATGCGCCAGCCATCGGGCGCCCGGCGCGCGGCATCGGCCGCCACCCAGTCCCAGAGTGCGTCGCCAAGCGTGGTTTCAGCGGTGACCAAGAGCTGGTCATCGCCGATGAGTCGTTCCTTCATCGCCCCTCACCCCTAGCTCCATGCTGTAGGGCATCAGCGTACGCGCGGCGACCCTCCCGTGTTGGGCGGGACGCAATGGCCCCGCTACGATCCACCAATGACAATCCCAGCGCGTCGTCCTCAGCCCACGTCCGCAGTTGCGCTGCGGGCGGGGATTGCCGGCGGCATCGCGTTTGGCCTGCTGGGCTGGCGCGGCCTGCTGGTCCCGTCGCTGGTCCGCTCCATCGAGCCTGCCTTTGGCCGCTCCGACGCAGAGCTTGGCTCCTACTTTCTGTTCACCGCCATCTCCTACGCCGCAGGCTCGCTCATCGGCGCACGGCTCATCCGCTCGCTTGGCGAGCGCCGGGTGTTGAGCGGTGCCGCGCTGCTGATCGCGCTGGGGCTGACGGTGCAGTCCGTGACGTCCTCCTGGCTGGTGTTTGCTGCGGCAGGCATCAGCGCAAGCCTTGGCGCGGCGGCGTCCGACATGGGGCTCAACGCGCTGGTGCTGGACTTGTTCCCGCACGCGCGCGGCCGGGCGCTCAACCTGCTGCACGTCATGTACAGCGCGGCGGCGTTGTCCGCCCCGCTGGCGCTGGCGTTTGGCGTTGAGGCGGGGATGCCCTGGCAGACGGCGTTTGCCGGGACGGCGGTGGCGGCCGTGGCGATTGCTGTGCTGCTGTTTGTGTTTGTGCCGGCGGACCCGGCGGCCGTGGGCGGCGTGGCGGCGGCCGAGTCTGTGGCCCGTCGTAGATCGCCGGTCTCAGGTGCGCACCCGGAGGCGGCCCCGCCCACTGCGCCAGGTGCACGGCGTCTGCCGCCGTTCCTCTTGCTGCTGGCCTTGGCGCTCGCCCTCTACGTGGGCGCCGAGTCGGGCACGTCCGACTGGCTTGTCCGCTACCTCGCGGTCCTGCCGCTGGCGATCGCCGGCTCCGCACTGACGCTGTTCTGGGGCGGGATTGCGTTTGGCCGCGTGGTGTTTGCCCGCATCGGCAACCGGTTTGAGCCGCTCGCCACGGCCTGCGTGCTGGCGTACTTGGGCTCGTGTCTGGTTGCCCTTGCGGTCCTCGTGCCCGTGTCACCGGTCACGCCGCTGCTTTTTGGCGTCGCCGGCGTCGCCTTCGGGCCGGTCTTCCCGCTGGTGGTGGCAGGCGCCGGTGCGCGGATGCCGGGCCGCTCCTCCACGGTGAGCGCCACGATGACCTTCGCCGGAGTGCTGGGCGCCATCGTCTATCC
>CAIXZV010000579.1 GCA_903924005.1 uncultured Chloroflexota bacterium
GCCGCGTGGCCATGGTGCGCCGCTGGGAGGACCCGGAGGCCCGCGAGCGCCAGTCGGCCCAGAACAGCGCCCGGTGGGCGTCCAAGAGCGACCAGGAGAGGCAGGAGATCGGGATGCGCATATCGGCCGGCCGAAGGGCGGCTGCCTCGTGATCGCGGCGGCGCCGCTGATGCGGCAGCAGGCGGTGGACCGGCACCGCGCGAGCGCGGACCACCGGCTGTGGCTGATGGCGGCGGGGATGGGCGCATGAGCGCCACCCTGCCGATGTTCGATCTGGCCCGCACGCCGCGCCTGTACCACGACAGCATCACGGCTTCGGTCAACGCCAAGGGCTGTATGGACGTTGACACGGTGAAGGGCTGCACCGAGGGCATGCGCAGCGAGCCGGGCGGCTGCTTCGGAGAGTGCTACGCGGCCAAGATCGCGGAGCGCTACGGGATCGACTTCGGCACCAGCGTGTCCCGCGGCTTCGTTGACCAGTGGCAGCACCGGGACATCATCATCCGCCAACTCCGGCAGCACCCCGCGTCCTGGTACCGGATCGGCACGATGGGCGACCCGTCGCACGACTGGACGCACACGGTCTCCGTCATCAGCCGGCTGCGCTGGGCGAACAAGACCGCCGTGATCGTCACCAAGCACTGGCGGGCGCTCACAGACGATCACCTGTCACGACTCATGCAGCTCGACGTGGTTGTCCACACGTCCACCTCCGCCCTCGACACCGAGGCGCAGGAGCGGCACCGCGTGGCCCAGTACGAGCGGCTCAAGCGATACGGCATCCGGAGCGTCAACAGGATCGTGACCGCCGACTTCGGCGACTCGGAGTGGGGAAGGGAGAGGAAGGCCAGACAGGCACGCCTGCTGGAGCTCGGCCCGGTGATCGACACGCCGCTGCGCGTGTCTCCGGGGAACCCCCGAGTCGAGAGCGGCGACATTCTCACATCGCGCGTCACGGACGCAATCGGCGGGGGCACGCTGCTCTCGCTGCACGACGAGCGGGTATTCCTCGGCAACTGCGCCGACTGCCCGGATCAGTGTGGAGTAGGGGAAAAAGTGAAGAACGCAACAGCCAGCGCGGACCAGGCCTACCTCTTCCCGGCGGAGGACGTGTCGGAGGACGCGCCGGCCGGGAACCCGGAGGCGTCCGGCGGCGTGGAATTCCGGTACTGCCCGAGCGTGATCGGATCCGGCTTTGAGCAGCAGGTGGCGGAGCTGGCCCTCGAGGACGGCATCGCTCACCGGGCGGCGCGGAAGAACATGCAGATCCACTCGGCCGTGGTCCTGCTGATCGGCGGGGAGTTCGCCGGGTTCATGACGTTCCAGGACAACCGCAAGGTCGGGGAGTTCTGCCTCCTCCAGTCCGTGATCCGGCCCGACCTCTACACCGACGCGCTGTACCGGGAGATGGTCGAGGCCGTCATCGCCCAGAACACGGCAGGGCTGCCGATGATGATGACCACGAACCCGAAGAGCAAGTTCGAGACGCCGAAGATGTTCCGGTCGCTCGGCTTCGAGACGTACCTCGCGGCGTCGGGCTTCGAGTACATGCTGGCTGGCGACCCCGCGTACCACCGGCTCAAGACGCTCGCGCACATCACGA
>CAIXZV010000580.1 GCA_903924005.1 uncultured Chloroflexota bacterium
GCCACCTAGGGTGTCACGCGCAGATAAGCCATGGGTAAGTCCCGCGTGAGTGGCCGATGAGTGCCCGTCCGTACGGTGCCGCGGGTGGACAAGCCGTGGGACGAACGAAAGGCGCGGGCGAACCTGCGCAAACACGGGGTGAGCTTTGAGGAGGCAGAGACCGTTGAAGATGACAAGAACGTCTGGCGGGAAGACGACTGGCGGTTTGCCTACGAGAACCGAGTGCGCCTCGTCGGGTTCTCCGCCCTCCACCGCCTGCTCTTCGTGGCGGGGGTGGACAGGAACGGTAAGATCAGGCCAATCTCCGCACGGCGCGCCACGAAGCGCGAATGCCTTGTCTACTTTGCGAAACTCAGCCCCGGCGATCCCGGAGGCCCTGGGCACGATCCCAACCCCTACGTCCGATTGGCGTCCGATGCTGCGCGGCCGCCTCGCGGGTCGGCGCGTCGACGGCGTCGAGGTGATCATTGACGGCGTGTCGCATGGCTGGTCGCCGCCGAGATGGGAGCAACTTCTCGCGGAGGAGGGCTGGGACCGCGGGCGCGACGGCCCTGTCTCATTCGAGGTCCAGATTGCCGACGCAGCCTCGCCCCGATGCCACGCAGATGTCCGTTCCGCGCTGCGCGAGGCGCGGGCAGCCGTGGAGTCCGGCATCGACTGCTTCGCCGTGGTCGTCACTGCGATCACATCAACGGGCCTGCACGCCAATGTCGTGACCGGCTGGCCCGTCGTCGGTATGGCGATTGGCGCAACCGAGGACGAGCAGATCCGGGTTGTCGAAGGGCCAGCATGGCTTCCACCGCCGCCGCGCGGATACGACATGTTCACTCACGGACCCCCGAGACGGCGTCTTGCGAGGGTTCGGAGGGGCTGAACCACCAATAACCGCACGGCGCGCCACGAAGCGCGAATGCCATGATGATCTCCGCCGAGCGTGCGAGGTTCCTCGCCGAGCGCACTGCAATCCTCATGCCCGGGCGCCTCGCTGGTCGCCATGTGGACGGGTACGAACTCATCATCGACGGCGTCTCCCGGGGCTGGAGGCCACCACGCTGGGAGGCGACGCTTCGCAGGACCGGTTGGGATCCAGAGCGAGATGGCCCACTCACGTTCGTTGTCAAGGTGCGGGGCAAGGCTCGGGCCGAGCAGTCGGACATTCGCGAAGCGCTGGCGCAGGCCGTCCAGATCTTCGGAGGACGCCGATACGGGGCAGCTGTCTGGGTTGAAGCACAGACGCCCAAGGGACGCTCAACGGTGGTGGTGAGCGGATACCGGATCATCGGGTTCGCGGTGGGGGCGCTTGAAGACGAGCAGGAAAGGGTCATCGAGGGACCCGCTTGGCTGCCGCCGTATCCACCTGGTGAGGAACCGCCGCCGCAGTCACAGGCAAAGGGCGAGGTGCCGAGGCCGGAACGGCGCCGGATCCTGCGCGAGGAGCGGAAGCCGAAGCCGACAACGCCGCCGACAGCCGACCTGCCAGGGCCGGCGGGGCAATGACGATCAGGTGCGCCGTGGCCCGGGTGAGGGCCGTGTAGAGGAGCTGGTCCTCGCGCTTCTCATCGGTGGGCAGCTCGCACAGGATGACCACCGGGCTCTCCAGACCCTTGAACCGGCGCACGGTCTCAAACCGCACAACGCCATCGTCAGACGGCATCTCGGGCACCTGGTCTGCGGGAAGGCCCAGGCTTTGGCCGTCGGCGTCGATGGCGCCGCTCCACAGCTCCACCGCGCCAAACGTGCGCTGGCGCCAGACGAGGCTCTTGTGGGCAGCCGATCCCGAGAGCACCACGATGTCCCACGCCTTGACGCCGTTGGTGACAAGAAGGTCGTGGAGGCGGCGGCGCACCTCCTCGGTGGTGTCGCGGCCGGGCTTTGCCGCAACGATGACCGGGCGCATCCCCTCGGGGTTCACCGCCACAGGCTCACCAGGCCCGCGATAGAACCGGGCGGAGAGAGCGGCCACGGGCGCAGGCGAGCGGTAGTCCTCAAAGAGGTCCAGCTCCTGCAGGCCAAGCTTGGCCACCTCGTCGTCCCGTGACAGTGCCTGCCCCGGATCGTGGAAGACCCAGAAGACGCCGTCGGCGGGGTTGTCGAAGAGGAATTCGATGCTTTCAAGCCACCC
This sequence comes from uncultured Chloroflexota bacterium, assembly GCA_903924005.1. Taxonomy (GTDB): domain Bacteria; phylum Chloroflexota; class Limnocylindria; order Limnocylindrales; family CSP1-4; genus CAIXZV01. The sequence goes on from CAIXZV010000580.1 coordinate 2,123, forward strand.
CAGCCGGAAATCCTGACCCTCATCCACAATCACCGCGTCAAACCGGGTGTCCGGCAGGGCCGTGATGGCGTCATCGAGGGCGGCGGGAAGCGCCACGTCAAACCAGTCCTGGCCTGGCTTGGCGGGTTTGGCGCCCAGCGTCCCAGCCCGCCCGCCAAGCGTCTCGCACAGGCCGTGGAACGTGGAGACGGTGGGGCGCCGCGCCTCGGGCTCAGCGCCCGCGGCAATCTCGTGCATCACGGCACTCGCCAGCATGGAGTTGAAGCACAGGTACAGCGTGCGCCAGCCCTCACGGGCCAGCCGCCGCGCCTTCTCCACCGCAAGCAGGCTCTTGCCGCTCCCCGCGGGCCCCACCACGGACGCGCGCCGAAGCTTTCGGTTCTGGTTGAGCACCAGCTCCTGGGCCCGCGAGATGGAGACCAGCCTGTCCTTTGCCTCGGCGACATCGCGCCGGACCAGCCGCGGGATCACCACGGCCGGGCTGAGGTACTCCTCAACGGCGTCAAACTCAGGCAGCGTCAGCGGGCGGCCGCGGGTCCGGTCGCCCTCCCAGTAGCCCCAGACACGCGCAAGCGCTTGGCGCGTCTTGGCAGGGGTGCTGAGCGCGTCGGCGTCGATGACGATCTCGCGGGGCGCCTCGGGACCAAGCAGCACATGGCCGCGGGGCAGCGCGGCAAGGTCCGCATCGGGGAACACCACGGCATGGCCGCGGCGAAGCTCGTCGCCACGCGGGCCGCCGTCAAGATCCGTGATGGCCCGGACGAGGTCGTGCTTGGCGTCTTCCGCCTGAACGAAGGGGCTGCGTGGCAACTGCCGAGCGCCCGCATACCAGCGCCCCTGGTGGTCTCGCGACGGCTCGCCGCCCTTCACCTCAAGCACGAGGATCCCGTGGTTGGGGTGGACGATGACCACGTCGGCCTCGGCGTCATGCGCAGGCCCGGTGGGGCGCGTCTTGGCGAGGATCTCCACGTTGCGGTGCAGGCGCGCCTCAGGCGACAGCGCTGCGTTCAGCCGATCCGCTGCAACTTGCTCGGTGTCTTCCCCCATGGAGCGACCCTAACAGGAACTAGGGCCGGTTGTCTTGCGGAACCCGCACCAGGACGCAGGGAACCAGTGGCGCCCCACCCGGCGTCATGGGCGCGCTAGCAACGAAACCTCAACTCCTCCACCCCCCCCCACACACACCCAGAGGCTCCTCCGATGAACGACACCATCACCCGCAACCGCTGGCTCGCCATCGTCGCCGTCGCCGCTCTCGGCGTCGGGCTTGTCGCAGGACCAGTCCTCGCCAGCGTCACCGCCCCTCGCGCCTACTCCCCCATCGTCGCAGCCCCGGGCGACCCGGCCACCCCCGAGCACACCATCTCGGTTGGTGGCTCGGGCAAGATCACCGTCACCCCCGACCTCGCCAACGTCCGCCTCGGCGTCCTGATCCAGAAGCCAACCGCTAAGGCCGCCCGCGAGGACGCCGCCGTCGTCATGACCTCCGTGGTGGACGCGCTCCGCAAGCTGGGCATCGCGGACAAGGACATCGCCACCGCGATGGTCTCCCTCTCGCCCATGTACGACTACTCCAACACCGGTGCCGCCCCCAAGATCACGGGCTACCAGCTGTCAAACTCGGTCTCCGTGACCGTGCGCGATCTGTCCATCCTCTCCGATGTCCTGGACAACGGCATCGCCGCCGGCGCCAACACCGTTGACGGCGTCTCCTTCGATGTGGCCGACCGAACCGCTGCCGAAGCCAAGGCACGCGAAGCCGCCATCACCGACGCCCGCGCCAAGGCCAACACCTACGCCAAGGGTCTGAGCATCTCCATCATCGGCGTCGCGTCGGTCAGCGAGTCCGTCTCCACGCCCATCTGGTACCAGCAGAACTTCGCAGGCGCCGCGGCCCCCACCGACAAGGGCTCCTCCACCCCGGTGCTGCCCGGCTCCACCGATGTGGTGATCACCGTCCAGGTGTCGTTCCTCATCCCGTAAGTCCTGGGGGCGGCCGCCCCGCGCGGCGTCCCCGCGTCACCGCGCAGCCGGTGGGCCTCGTGCCTGCCGGCTGCGTTTGTGTTTGGCGGGGGGGCGGTGGTCCGGCCCAAGTGCATAGTGCGGGTACTTCGGAGCAAGCCGAACTACTTGTGGCGAAATGGGGCACGTCGGCTGTGGACAACGTCAAGCACAGCGCCGGATATCCACATTTGGTTCGGCTTACGCCGAAGTACCCGAAGGGTGGGCCGGAATGACACACCCCCAGGCTGGCGCCTAGCGCTTGCGCGGCATCGACTTGCGCGTGGGCTGCTGCGGCGGCCGAGGCGGCCATGGGGGCACGCCAACCTGGCGGTCGGGCCGGGGTTCGGGCCTGGCTTCGGGCTGGGGCACCGGCACCTTGGCGAGGCGCAGCGCCACGATGGGACAGGACTCGACGGCCTGGCGCGCGTTGCCCAGCAGCGGCTCCGGCACGTTGCCCGCCGCGAATATGGGATAGCCCCACTCATCAAGGGTGATCAGCTCGGGCAGGAGTTCGGCGCAGGTGCCGTATGCGTCGCAGACGGTGCGGTCAATCTCGATGCGGAAGCCTGAGTCCATGAACGGGCGTCGGGCGTTCATGCGCGGGCCCCCCGGGTGACGACCGCGCCGGGAACCTGGCATCGCCGTTGCGAGAGATGGGTTGTCCAATCGGTCTCAAACACCGTCAGGGCACTTCGCAGAAGACCCACCGTCCCGTCGGGAAGCCGGCACGCGCCGCGCCCGGGGAGCGACTCGGTCCAGCCGCGCAGTCGTCGGAGATCGTCCGGGCGGCCCGCAAACGTTGCCACACGCGCTGTCGCATCGGCAATCGCCCGCAGGCCGTACACGCAGGGCCCGCACTGGGCGGCGCTGGACCCTGCCATGTAGTCCATGA
>CAIXZV010000581.1 GCA_903924005.1 uncultured Chloroflexota bacterium
CCTACGGCGGCGATACGCCGCTGACCCCGGTCTCGGCCAAGTCGCGCGTGGGCATCCCCGAGCTGCTTGAGATGATCCTGCTTGTGGCAGACGTCCAGGAGCTCAAGGCCAATCCGAAGCGGTCCGCCATCGGCACCGTCATCGAGGCCCGCCTCGACAAGGGCCGTGGCGCAGTGGCCACGATCATCGTCCAGACAGGCACGCTCCACGTCGGCGACGTCGTGGTGGCGGGCAACGTCGTGGGCAAGATCAAGGCGCTGGAGACGGCCGGCGGCAAGCGAATCAGCAAGGCCGGACCCGCAACGGCGGCCGTGATCCTTGGCCTGACCGAAGTCCCGGAGGCGGGCGACGTGCTCCGCGTCGTGGCCGACGTCATGGTGGCCCGAACCCAGGTGGAGAAGCAGAAGGCCGCGGCGGCTGCCGCAGCCCCAGGCGGCTCCGGCCGGGCAACGCTTGAGGACCTGTACCGCCAGATCCAGGCCGGGCAGGCCAAGGAACTGCGGATCATCCTCAAGACCGACGTGTCGGGCTCGCTTGGCGCCATCGACCATGCGCTGGGCCAGCTGAGCCTTGACGAGGTCAAGATCAACGTCCTGCTTGCGGCTGCGGGCGACATCACCGACAACGACATCATGCTTGCGACGGCGTCTAACGCCATCGTCGTGGGCTTCAACACCGCCATCACCGACACGGCCCGCCGTGCGGCCGAGGCTGAGGGTGTCGACGTCCGTCTCTACGACATCATCTACAAGCTCACGGACGACATCGACATGGCCCTCAAGGGTCTGCTCGAGCCGGAGATTGTGGAGGTTGTCGAAGGGCGCGCCGAGGTCCGCCAGATCTTCAAGGTTGGCAAGACCCAGGTCATCGCCGGCTGCTTTGTCACCGACGGCCGCATCGTCCGCAGCAGCGGCGCGCGTGTGTTCCGTGGCGGCAAGATTGTTGTGACCGACAAGCTTGAGGGCCTGCGCCGCTTCAAGGACGATGTCCGCGAAGTTGCCCAGAACCTTGAGTGCGGCATCAGCCTGGCCGGGTACAACGACCTGGTTGAGGGCGACATCATCGAGTGCTTCACCACCCAGGCGCGCAGCCGGGCCGGCTCCTGAGGGCCGGTCTGACCCAGCGCCTCGGCGGCATCACGAGGTGACGCGATGAGCCAGCGGATGGACCGCGTCAACGAGCTGCTCCGTCAGGAGATCGGCGCGTTGCTTGCAAAGGAGATCGCGGACCCGCGCATCGGGTTCGCGACCATCACCGACGTGGAAACCTCGCCGGATCTTCGCCACGCGAAGGTCTGGGTGAGCGTGATTGGCCAGGAGGCGGACCGCAAGGACACCATCCGGGCGCTCATCCACACGATGCCGTTCATTCGGCACGAACTGGGGAAGCGGCTTCGGATCCGCCGGATCCCGGACATGCACGTGATGCTGGACGATTCTGCAGAGCGCGGCACCCGGCTCATGCACCTGCTGGATGAGCTTGCGGCCGGGGTGGATCCCGCCACCATCGTGCCCTACGTCGCGTCGCTGCCAACACCCGTGAAGCGGCTGCCGCACGAGGGGGATATGCCTGAACCGGCATCGCCCGAGGATGCGGCAAAGGCAGAGGCGCTTGTGATCCCGCCGGCGCCCAGGCTTGGACGGTCGTCTGGAAAGCCCAGGAAGCCTGCGTACAACCCGGTGCGCGTCAAGGGCGCGGGCAAGGCCAAGAGCCGGGGGAAGCCCGGCAAATGACAGCTGCCGTGGACTTGGCTGCGCTCGCGTCCGCTGACGTGCCCGCAGCCCTTGTGGAGCGCCTCCGCGCCGCCCGCCACGTGCTTGCGGTGAGCCACGAGCACCCCGATGCGGACACGCTTGGTGCGGTGTTGGGGATTTGCGCCGTTGTGGAGGCGCTTGGCGGTAAAGCCACCCCCATCAGCTCTGAGCCGCCGCCGCCGCTCTACGCGTTCATGCCCGGGATTGAGCGCTTCCGCACGGACCCAGACCCTGCCGAGGCCTATGACCTGCTTGTGCTTGCGGACTGCGCCAGCGCTAGCCGTGTGGGCGGCGTGGCGGAGCGGCACGCGGCGCTGTTTGCGGCGCTCCCGCTGGTGATCATCGACCACCATGCGTCCAACACGTCCAACAACGCCACCGGTGAGGCGCATTGGATTGACGCCAACGCCGCCGCCACCTGCGAGATGGTGGCCCTGCTTGCAGTGCGTGTTGGCATGTCCCTTGACGCGGACGGCGGCACGCTCGCTGCGGCGCTTATGGCGGGCATCGTGATGGACACCGCCACATTTGCGCACCCGAACGCCACGCCGCGGACGCTGACCGTCTCCGCCGCCCTTGTGGCGGCCGGCGCCCCGCTGTCGGACATCTCGAGGCGGCTCTACCGCACAAAGCCCGACGTCCAGCTGCGGCTCTTTGGCCGTGTCCTGGAGCGTTTGGCAACCTCGGCCAACCGCCGCGTCATCTGGTCCACGCTGCACGACGCGGACTTTGCGGCCACCGGCACAATTGCAGCGCATTCGGAGGGGATCATCGACCTGCTCGCCCAGAGCGAGACCGCCGAGGTGGCCATGTTGTTCAAGGAGCAGCCGGACGGCACAACGCGCCTGAGCGTGCGGACGAAGGCCGGGGGCGTTGACGCCACCGCGCTGACGGGTCTGTACGGCGGCGGCGGGCACACGCGTGCGGCTGGCGCATCAATTGCCGGCGGGCTGGACGCGGCCATGGCGACCGTTCTGCCCGCAGCCGAGCGCCTTGCGGCGGCGGTGGCGAGGTGAAGCGCGACCGAAGCGGCGGCATGGACGGCGTCATCGTCGTTGCGAAGCCGTCGGGCCCCACATCGCATGACGTTGTGGGTCTTGTCCGGCGGCTGGCCGCAACTCCGCGCGTTGGCCACGGCGGCACGCTTGACCCGTTTGCCGCGGGCGTCCTGCCGGTCTTTCTCGGCGGTGCCACCCGGCTGACCGAATACCATCTGGGCGCCGAGAAGCGCTACACCGCCACCATCTGCTTTGGCGAGACGTCCACCACGGACGATATCGACGGCGACCGGACGCGCATCGACGGCCCGCGCCTGACGCGTGCGGTTGTGGAGGCCGAGCTGGCGGCGATGACCGGGCCAGCCCAGCAGGTGCCGCCCGACTACAGCGCCGTGCAGGTGGGCGGTCGCCGCGCGTATCGCATGGCGCGTGCAGGCGAGGACGTGGTCCTGGCGCCGCGCAATGTGGTCCTTGAGGCGCTGGACCTCGTTGAGTGGAACGACAGCGATCCGGACCGCCCCTACGCGGTGGTGAACGTCCGCTGCTCTGCGGGGACGTACGTGCGCGCCATCGCGCGCGACCTGGGTACACGACTGGGCAGCGGCGCGTATCTGGGCGCCCTCGTCCGGACCGCCTCAGGCGCATTCCGCCTTGAGGACGCCGTGCCGCTGGACGTGCTGCGCGAGCACGCGGCCGACGGTCCGGCTGGGATTGCCGCCATCCTGCTCCCCATCGACGCCGGGCTTGAAGACCTGCCCCACGCAAAGGTGACCGCCGAGGAGGTTCGCCGTCTTGGCGAGGGCCTGCCGACGGGGCCAAAGACGCCTCTCGTGGTCCGCGACGCGCCGCTGCTGCTTGCGGTTGGGCCCAACGGCGCCGTGGTGGCCCTGTGCCGGGCCGTGGCGGGCATCCTGCACCCCACAAAGGTGCTTGCGGTGCGTCCCGCCACGGACGGGCGGCCAAACCCGCGGCCCCCGCTTCCCGAGGGCTGACCGTGGCGATGCGCGTCGCCTACGGGCTGGACGAGCTGGCTCCTGCCGACCATCCGGCCTTCGTGGTGGTGGGCGTCTTTGACGGCCTGCACCTGGGCCACGCCTACCTGCTCCGCCATCTCGTCGATGAGGCAGCGCAGCGCGGCGCCAAGCCGATGGTGGTGACGTTTGACCACCACCCCGACGAGGTCATCACGGGCACCGCACCGGCGCTGCTGTGCGATCCGGGGGAGCGGCTTGCGCGCCTCGAGGCCGCTGGCGTTGCCACGACGGTGGTGGTCCACTTTGACCAAGCGCTGCGCCAGACCACGTACCGGGCCTTTGTGGAGCGGCTGTCAACCCACGGCCGTCTTGCGGGCTTCCTGATGACGCCCGACGCGGCGTTTGGCTATCAGCGCGCGGGTACGCCCGCAACGCTTGCCGGTCTGGGGCTTGCAGCCGGGTTTGACGTTGTGGTGCTGCCGCCGTTTGAACTGGACGGCCACCCGGTCAGGAGCACCGAGGTCCGCACAGCGATTGCCGCTGGCGACATCGCCCTCGCCACGCGCCTGCTGGGACGCGCGCCGGCGGTGGCGGGCGAGCTTGACGGCGAGGTTGCCGGCGAGGCTGACGGCGAGGTTGCCGGGGCAGGGGAGCACCCGGTGCGATTTGAGCTCCCCATGATGCTGCCGCCCGACGGCCTCTGGCCCGTGCGGCTGACCGCAGGTGCGACACCAGCGGCGGACGTGGTGGCGCGTGTCGGCGATGGACGGCTCTGGCTCACGGGCCTGATGCCCGGCGCCCGCATCCGGGCAGAGCTGCTCGGCCCAGCCCAGATCTGAGAGGAGCGCGTCATGGATACGGTTCGCTGGGGCATCCTCTCGACCGCCAAGATCGCCACCACGAAGGTGATCCCGGGCATGCGGCGCGCGGCACGGGCCGAGGTGGTTGCGATTGCCTCACGCGACGCGGCAACGGCGCAGGCGGCGGCGGACCGGCTGGGAATTCCCCGCGCCCACGGCAGCTACGAGGCGCTGCTGGACGATCCGGATCTGGACGCGATCTACATTCCGCTGCCCAACCATCTCCACGCTGCGTGGGCAATCAAGGCGCTGCAGGCGGGCAAGCATGTCCTGTGCGAGAAGCCGCTGGCGATGACCGCGGCCGACGCCCAGGCGATGGTCGCGGCGGCCGATGCTGCGGGGCGGCGTCTCGTCGAGGCGTTCATGTACCGCCACCACCCAAGCTGGCTGGCCGTGCGTCGTCTGGTGGACGAGGGGCGGATTGGCGACCTGTGCGCCGTGGACTCCTGGTTCTCGTACCACAACGACGATCCGGCCAACATCCGCAACATCGCGGCCTACGGCGGCGGTGCCCTGTACGACATCGGCTGCTACAACGTCAACCTCTCGCGCTGGCTGTTTGGTGGCGAGCCCGTCTCGGTGTCGGGCGCCATCCGGCGCGATCCCGCGTCAGGCGTGGACATCCTCACCAGCGGCACGCTGGGCTTCGCGAACGGCGTTGCTACCTTCACGTGCGCCACGCGGGTTGAGCCGGACCAGCGCGTCCACATCTACGGCACAACCGGGCGGATCGTCGTGGAGATCCCGTTCAACATCCCGCCTGATCGGCCAAGCCGCGTCCAGCTTGTCGCCGGCGGCCAGCCGCCCGTTGCGCCCGGCGTGGAGGTGCTTGAGTTCCCCCCAGCCGATCAGTACGCCTGCCAGGCGGACGCGTTTGCGGCGATGATCCTGGACGGGGCCGAGCCGCAGGTGCCGCCGTCAGACGCCGTTGCCAACCTGAGGGTGATCGAGGAGCTGTTCCGCGTGGCCGCAGAACGCTGACGCGCTGGCCCCGTCCGGCGTGGCGGGCCGTTTGCCGGAAGGCGACCGGGCCTGCTATTCTCCGCCGGTCGAAGAGAAGACGTATTTAGTCACGCCATCGTTCGTGTCGGAGGATCGAGTGCCGCTCGCGCGGGAGAAGAAGCAAGAGGTCATCGAGTCGTATGCGGTCGCCGAGGGCGACACCGGCTCGCCCGAAGTCCAGGTCGCGCTCCTCACTGAGCGGATCCGGGAGCTGACGGAGCACCTCCGGAGCTTCCCGAAGGACAACCATTCCCGTCGCGGCCTCCTCAAGCTTGTGGGCCAGCGCCGGCGCTTGCTCGCGTACCTCGTGAAGAAGGACGCGACTCGCTACCGCGCCGTTATCGGCCGGCTCGGACTGCGCCGCTAGCCATCCGCCACGAACCCCGGGTATGCCCCGGGGTTCTGCGCTTTCGGCTCCGGCGATCCAGCCCGCCCACTCGCCTGTTAGGCGCTACTCCGCCACAGATGGCCAAGGAGTTCGTATACCTATGCCCACGCCCACCACGCTCGAGATCGAGTTCGGCGGTCGCACGCTGACGCTCGAAACCGGCAAACTCGCCGGGCTCGCCGGCGGCGCCGTCACCCTCCGCTACGGGGACTCCATGGTCCTCGGCACGGCCAACCGGAGCGAGCCCCGCCCCGGTCTGGACTTCTTCCCGCTCACGGTTGACTACGAAGAGCGCATGTACGCCGCGGGCAAGATCCCGGGCGGCTTCATCAAGCGCGAGGGCCGAGCCTCTGAGCAGGCCATCCTCGCCGCGCGCCTCACGGACCGGCCCATTCGCCCGCTGTTCCCTGAGGGGTACAAGGACGACGTCCAGATCGTGATCACCGTCATGTCCACGGACCAGGAGAACGATCCTGACATCCTGGGCACGATTGCGGCGTCCGCCGCGCTGTCCATCAGCGAGATCCCGTTCATGGGCCCCATCGGCGCGGTGCGCGTGGGCTACATCGACGGGGAGTTCATCCTCAACCCGCTGATCAGCCAGCTTGCAGAGTCCAAGCTTGACCTGATCGTCTCGGGCACCCGCGACGCCATCATGATGGTTGAGGCGGGCGTCAAGATCCTGCCGGAAGACGTGATGGCAGAGGCCATCCTCTTCGGCCACCGCGCGCTGCTGCCCCTTGTTGAGATCCAGGAGAAGCTTCGCGAGCTCGTCGGCAAGCCCAAGCGCGTGCCGTACATCGAGCCCCAGACGGACTCCGTCCTCACGTTTGTCGATCGCGTCCGCGCAGGCGGCGAGTTCGTGGTTGTTGACGTGGAGACCACCGGCACCGACGCCAAGAGCGCCGATCTGGTTGAGGTCGCGGCTGTTCGCGTCAAGGGCGGCAAGATCACCGACAAGTGGTCAACGCTGGTCAACCCCGGGCGCGCCATCGTGGGCAACCAGGTGCACGGCCTGACCGACAAGGACGTCAAGGGTGCCCCGAGCGCCGCTGAGGCCGCCCGCAAGCTTGTCGCCTTCCTGGGCGATGCGCCGATGGTTGGCCACAACGTGGGCTTCGACATCGCGTTCCTTGAGGAGGCCCTCGGCGACGGCACCAAGGTTGCCGTCAACGGGTACCTCGACACGTTCGTGATCGCCCGAGAGGGCTACCCGGACGTCGAGAACTACAAGCTCGACACGCTCGCACGGTTCTTCGGCGTGGACCTCACGCAGCACCACCGCGCGCTGCCGGACGCAGAGGCCACGGCCAACCTGCTGATCTGGTTTGGGAACGACCTTCCGGGTCGCCTCGACACCCTAGGCGCCGGCATCACCGACGCCATCCGGGCCGTCAAGGCGGACGCCGCTGGTTCCGCGAAGCAGTTGGACGCCGCCCGCCGCGCCGCCCGCGTCAGCAAGGCCCTGTTTGGCCTCGTCCACAAGAAGGCCGTGCGCAAGCTGGTCCTCAAGGAAGGCATCCGGCTTGACGGCCGCGCCACGGACGAGATCCGCCCCATCTCGGTTGAGGTTGGCCTCCTGCCGCGCGCCCACGGTTCCGGCCTCTTCACCCGCGGCCAGACCCAGGCACTGACCGTCGCAACGCTTGGCCCGTCCTCGGACGTCCAGCGGATCGACACGATCAGCCCTGAGACCGAGAAGCGGTACCTCCACCACTACAACTTCCCGCCGTACAGCACGGGCGAGAACAAGCCCATGCGCGGACCGTCCCGCCGGGACATCGGCCATGGCAACCTTGCCGGCCGAGCGCTCCTGCCGGTGCTGCCGACGCATGAGGAGTTCCCGTACACCATCCGGTTGGTCTCTGAGGTTGTCGCCGGCAACGGCTCCACCTCGATGGCGTCAACCTGCGGCTCCACCCTCGCCCTGATGGACGCGGGCGTGCCGATCAAGGCGCCGGTGGCCGGTGCGGCGATGGGCCTCGTGCTTGACGCCGAGACGGGCAACTTCGTGGTCCTCACCGACATCCTCGGCAAAGAGGACTCGCTCGGCGACATGGACTTCAAGGTCACCGGGACGTCCGAGGGCATCACCGCCCTGCAGATGGACATCAAGGTCAAGGGCATTGACGAGCGGGTCATCCGTGAGGGTCTCAAGCAGGCGCTCGCCGCCCGCCTGTTCATCCTGGACAAGATGACCACCGTGCTGCCGGCAGCCCGCGACACGATGTCGGACTTCGCCCCCCGGATCATCACGATCAAGATCAACCCCGAGAAGATCCGCGAGATCATCGGCAAGGGTGGATCCATGATCCGCAAGATCCAGGAAGAAACCGGCACCGAGATCAACGTCGAGGACGACGGCACCGTGGAGATCGCGGCCGTCTCCGGCGAGAACTCGCGCAAGGCGGTCAACTGGATCGAAAGCCTCACCCGCGAGGTTGAGGTTGGGTCCCTGTACCTGGGCAAGGTCACCCGTCTGATGACCTTCGGCTGCTTCGTTGAGATCCTTCCCGGCAAGGAAGGCCTCATCCGGATCAGCGAGCTTGCTGACTACCACGTGCCGTCCGTTGAGGACGTCGTGTCGGTGGGCGACGAGGTCATGGTGGTGGTCACCGAGATTGACCGCCAGGGCCGCGTCAACCTGTCGCGCAAGGCCGCCATGCAGCGGCACCTCGCCAAGTAGCTTCATTCGCCCGATGACGGCCGGACCTGACAACCTGCAGGGCGACCTGCGGATCAGCACAGATCCGGCCGACTTCGATCTGAACTGGATTGCCACGGCCCTGTCCGAGCGCTCCCACTGGGCGCTGGGGCGGGGCCGTGACGTTGTTGAGCGGTCGGTCGCAAACTCGCTTGGCTTTGCGGCGCTGCTTGACGGCCGGCAGGTGGGGTTTGCGCGTGTCGTGACCGATCAGGCCACGTTCGCGTGGATCTGCGACGTGTTTGTTGACGAATCAGCTCGCGGGCGCGGCGTGGGCAAGCTGCTGACGGCCGCCATCGTGGCGGATCCGCGGCTGCAGGGCCTCAAGCGGATGATGCTCGCCACGACGGACGCGCACGGGCTCTACGCGCAGTTCGGGTTTGAGCGGCTTGCTCGGCCGGACCAGTGGATGGTCCGCATGGCGTTGCCGAAGGATCGCTGATCAGCGGCTGATCGGCGCTGGATCATGCGCCGCCCCTGTCGTCTCATCACCGCTTGTGATATATGGCAGCGAACTCGCGCCCGCACCGCCTCACCGCGGGCCGGCCGGCGGGTCCACCATGCTGAACCCTCCC
>CAIXZV010000582.1 GCA_903924005.1 uncultured Chloroflexota bacterium
CCTCGATGGCGCCAAACAGGTCGCGGTGGCGGGCGAGCAGCTCGTCAAGCCTGGCGTTCTCGGTGAGCGAGATGGTCCCACGCAGCACCAGCTTCACGATGGCGCGGTCCTTGTGGTCAAAGCCATCAAGCCAGCGCACAAGCGGACCCAGACGCTCGGGGCCGTCAAGGTCAATCGTGGTCCGCGCAAAGCGCCAGTGGCCCAGCGGCAGCCTCGTCACGTCACAGGCGTCCGGCCGCAACTCCACAAGCAGGACGTTGTCCTGATGCTCCTCGTCATAGTCCGTCGGCTCGGGCGCACCGGCATACCAGATACGTCCCGTGGCACCCACCTGCGTTGTCGAGTGGCGATCGCCAAGGGCGAGATAGTCAATCCGGTGCTCAGCCAGCGCCTGCTCGGCCGCCGCAACTCGGATCTGGGCCGGGTTGCCCAGGTCCATGAGGTTGTCGGTGGCGCCGTGGGCAACCAGCACCCGCCGCACGCTTGGCGCAGGCTCCAAGGCGGCGCACGCGTCCGCGACAAGATCGGCCAGCGGACGCTTGCTGAACCACGGGGCACCGCTGACCTCCACGCCGGGACGCACCTCGTGGATGGCGCCGTCCTCAAGGACCGTCACGTGGGCGGGCTTGCCCTCGAGAAATGTCGGCGAGCGGAAGACCGAGCCCGCGTCGAGCGGATCGTGGTTGCCCGGCAGCAGAAACACCGGCACGTGGATTGTCTGGAGCGCCTGCAGTGTCCGTCGAACCGTCTGCGTGGAGACCTGGTTTGTCTCAAAGACGTCGCCCGCCACCACCAGGAACTCAGCGCCGTGCTCCTGGGCCGCTTCGCCCATCCTGCGGATGACATCGATGCGAGCCTGGCTGTAGCGTGCCTGCGCCTCGGCCGAGAGGAAGTGGCGAGTCATCCCCAGCTGCCAGTCGGCGCTGTGGAGGAAGCGGACGGTGGCACCCTGACCGCTCATTGGCCTGCCGTCCCCTGGTCGCCCATGCTCATCCGCTCCCCCCGCTGCACGTCTGCCGGCTGATGCCCCCGATCATAGCGACGGCACGGCTGGCGTCGAGCGCCTTGACGGGCCTGCCCCCACGGATTGACGGGCCTGCCCCCACGGATTGACGGGCCTGCCCCCACGGATTGACGGGCCTGCCCCCACCGAAACCCCGCGCGTATGCGCTCCATGGCTGCCGGCAGGGCAAACGAAGGGCTATAGCGACACGCCGGCCGCTGCCAGCGTCTCGGGCCGCGGCAACAAACGGCTTGGGTCACGTCCCATACATGGCATGCATGTGGCTATTCGTATGGCGACTGACTCGGCACCTCGGGCCGTGACGCAGCGGCCTAACGGACGCCGGTGGCCTGCGGCCATCCATGGAGTGAATACGGCCAAGCCCAAGAGCGGCCGGACACCGCAGCCGGGCCGCGCGCGCCCGTCGGACACCGCAGACGGGCCACAGCGGCGAAGACGGGCCGCCGCCGCAGACGGGCCGCCACGCCAGACGGGCCTCCCGCGCCAGACAGGCCTCCCGCGCCAGACGCGTCCCCGCTACTTCAGGCGCCCGTTGAGGACCAGCGCGCCCGCGCAAGCTGCCGACATCGCGGCCGTTGCCAGCATCAGCGCCTCCATGCCAACCGCGGCCGACAGGAAGCCCATGAGCGGCGGCACCACGACGGACCCGATCACGGAGGCGCTCGTGAGGACGCCGCTAACCGCCGCGGCTCGGTCCGGGTATCGCTCGCCCGCAAGCGCCATGATCAGCGGGTACACGGGCCCGCAGGCAAAGCCCACCACGCCAAAGAGCGCCACGGACACGGGCAGCACCGGCATCAGCACCGCCACTGCCAGCGAGCAGCCCGCCAGCACGGCAGCCCCGATGGCGAGCGTGAGGTGGTTGAACCGGTCCGAGAACGCGGCGGACGCCAGCCTGCCCAGCATCAGCCCGCCCCAGAAGAGACCGAGGGCGCCCGTGGCAACCACCAGCGGCGCGTCGGCAAAGAAGCGGACGAGCCAGCTCGACACACCCGTCTCGGTGCCGATATAGCAGCCGATCGCCAGGGCCAGCGCGAGGATCGGCAGGCGAAAGGCAAGCCGGCGCTCGGGCCGCTGGGCAGCCACGGCAGGCGCCGCAGACACGGCAGGCGCGGCGGCCATTCGATGATGGCGGCCGTCAGGCATCGGCGTGATCGCCGCGGCGAGGCCAACCAGCACCAGTGCGACACCGCTCGCGGTCATCAGCGCCTGCCACGCCACGCCCGCACCGTCCAGCGCGCCCACGACGAACGGCGCCGCCGTTGCCCCAACAGCAAAGAAGAAGTGCGCCGTGTTGAGCGCTCGCCCGCGACCCTCCGGATACAGGTCCAGCATCAGCGCCGTGCCGCCGGAGTCCACCGCTCCGCTGCCAAAGGACCGAGGGATGCCAAGGAGCAGGAAGACCCACCAGTCGGTCACGGCCCCCTGCGCCAGGAGCAGCAGGCCGCCGGCGAGGAAGGAGAGCACCAAAACCGGTCGCCGCCCGATGCGCTCCGTCACCCAGCCGCCGGCAAGCGCCCCAAGCGCATACGCCGACCACCACGCGAAGTACAGGAAGCCAAAACCCGCATCTGACTGCCTAAAGCCGGACTCGAGGCGGAGCACCAGCGACGGAACAAGCAGCACCACCCAGCCCAGCTGGAGATACAGCGCGCAGGCGAGGGCCGCGGCGACAAGGCGCGGGCGGCCCGAAACCGGGGCGGGCGTGAACGTGGGGGATCGCATCTCGCGGCCGACGATAGCAGCGTCTTTCAGTTCACCTTGCAGACCAATGCGGGCCGTCCGGCCCCCCCGAGTGGGACCGGGTGTCAGGGTAGGATGGCCAACAGGTTGTTGATTGCTTTCCGGCGTGTCCCCCCGGTACTCAGGCCCGCTGCGGGCCCGCACAGGAGACGGCGGATGCGTGGAATGCGGATCATGGCGGCGGCCGCGGCGGCGGTGCTGGTTGTGGCGGCCTGCGGCTCAGGCACCAGCAGCGGACCCAAGACCCTCAAGATCGGCTTCACCGCGTCCCAGACCGGCGCTCAGGAACTCACCTCGAAGCGTCAGGTTGAGGGCATCAAGCTCTGGGCGGACCAGGTGACCAAGGCCGGCGGCATCAAGCTCAAGGACGGCACGGTCCTCACGCCGCAGCTCGTGTCCTACGACGACGAGTCCAAGACGGACCGCGTGCAGGCGCTCTACACCAAGCTCATCAACGACGACAAGGTGGATTTCCTCCTGTCGCCGTACTCGAGCGGGCTCATCAAGGCTGCAGCCGTTGTGGGCGAGCAGAACGGCAAGATCATGGTGACCGCCGGCGGCGCCGATGACGCCACGATGGAGCAGGGCTTCACGTCCATCTACCAGGTCTACACACCGGCCTCGCAGTACCTCACCGGCGCCATCGACCTGATGCTCGCGATGGACCCGTCCATCAAGAAGATCGCCATCGTCAACGAGAAGGATGCCTTCTCCACGGGCGTTGCCGCGGCCGCCAAGCCATATGCCGCAAGCAAGGGCCTCCAGATTGTGGTGGATGAGGGCTACGACACCGGCACCACAGACTTCGGGCCCATCGTGAACAAGATTGCCGCGGCCGCGCCCGATGCCATCCTTGGCGGCGGGCACTTCCAGGACGGCCAGACCTTTGCCAAGGCGATCTTTGACAAGCAGGTGAAGGCCAAGTTCATCGCGCTGCTGGTCGCACCGCCGGAACCCACGTTTGGCGACATCGGCGCCGCCGCCAACGACATCGTCGGCCCCTCGCAGTGGGAAGCCAGCGTGGCGTACGACGCCAAGGCGGCCGTGGCTGCCAACATCAGCTGGTACGGCCCCGCGGTCGCGGACTTCACCGCCGCATACAACGCAGCGTTTGGCTCGGCGCCTTCGTACCACTCCGCGGGCGGGTATGCCGCTGGGCTGGTCCTCCAGAAGGCCATCGAGGACGCGGGCTCCATCGATCCCGCCGCGGTCCGCGCGGCATTGGACAAGCAGGACCTCCTCACGCTCTTTGGGCGGATCAGGTTCTCCACAGACGCCAAGACACACGGCAAGCAGACCGCCCACCAGATGGTCTACGTGCAGTGGCAGGCGGCGGCCGACGGGTCGCTGTCCACCAAGGTGGTCTGGCCCGAGGCGGGCCGCACGGCGCCCATCGTGCCGCGCCAGTAGCTACCCGTGAACCTTGGCGCCCTGCTCCCGTCGGCCATCGACGGGCTGCTGCTGGGATTTGTCTACGGGCTGGCCGCCATGGGGCTCACGCTGATCTTTGGCGTCACCCGTGTGGTCAACCTTGCCCACGGCCAAATGATCGCCATGGGCATGTTCGTGGTGCTGGCCGTGGCAAGCGGCGCGGGGCTCAACCCGTACGTCGGCGTGCTGCTGGCGGCCGTGGTGGGGCTGGCCGCCGGTGTCGTGATCTATGTGGTGGCCGTTGACCGCGTCATCAACGCGCCCGAGCTCACCACGCTGCTGGCGACGTTTGCGGTAAACCTGATCATCATCGGCACGGCGACAACGCTGCTCACCACGAGCCCCCGGGCCGTTGATGTGGACATGGGCGCGCTCCGATCCGGCGGCGTGACCGTGCTGGGCACGCACCTGGTTGCGGTGGTCATCGCTGTGGCCGCGGCGGGCGCCCTATACGCCTTCCTGTTCCGCACGCGTCTGGGCAAGTCCATCCGGGCGGTAGCGGCGGATCGTGCTGCGGCGGAACTCATGGGCATCAACTCGCGCCGCATGCTGGCGCTTGCCTTTGGCTTGGGCACGGCGCTGGCGATGACCGCAGGCGCCCTCCTCGCCACGCTGTTCTCGTTCAATGTGCTCTCGGGCGGCACGTATGAGACAAAGAGCTTTGTCATCGTGGTGCTGGGCGGTCTGGGCAACCCCACGGGCGCCCTCATCGGCGGCCTCATCATCGGGCTGCTCGAGGGCGTCACGGCGGTGGTGATCCCGGTGTCCTGGGTACCCGTCATCGAGTACGCGGTCTTCGTGCTGATCCTGCTGGTTCGACCGCGCGGGCTTCTTGGGTCACGCCAGTGAGGGCGATGCTGCGGTTGCGCGGGCGGTCCCGCCCCTTCCTGCCCGTCTTGCTGCTCATCGTCGCCGTAGTGGCGGCCGTCCCGCTTGTGACGGGCAACCCGTCCATGCGCGAAGAGCTGTTCTTCATGCTCCTGCTGGTCACCCTCGCAACGAGTGTCAACGTGATCACCGGATACACGGGCTACGTCTCGTTTGGCCACATCGTGTTCTTCGGTCTTGGCGGCTATGGCGCGTTCTGGTTGATGCAGGCGCTGGGCGTCCACTTCCTTGTTGCAGCGGTGCTGGGCGTGATCCCGGCGGTCCTTGTGGCGGCGGTGGTTGGCGCGGCCGTGCTGCGGCTGCGCGGCGCCTACTTCGCGCTGGCGACGCTGGGGATCCTTGAGGCCACCAAGGCGTTCATGACCAACTTCGACCCCGCTGGCGGGGCCGTGGGGCTGTCCTTTAACTTCTCCATCTATGCCCAGTACGGCGGGGCGAAGAGCGCGGCTGAACTGGCCTACGTGTTCATGGCCCTGGTGGCGCTCGCGGCCATCGCCGCGTCATACCTGGTCCGCCACGCAAAGTTTGGCCTTGCGCTGATGACCATCCGCGAAGACCAAGACGCGGCAGTGGTGCTGGGCATCGACCCCGCCCGGACCAAGGTGGCGGCCTTTGTGATCTCCGCCGTGTTCCCGGCGCTTGCCGGCGCGGCGTTCTTCTTCAAGAACGGGATCATCGAGCCCGGCTCCGCGTTTGATCTCACACGCTCCATCGAGTCGCTTGTGATGGTGGTGTTGGGCGGCGTCGGCACCGTGGCCGGACCCGTGATTGGTGCGGCCGTCTACGAATGGCTGCGCGGGTTCCTGATCACAAGCCCAGCGCTGGCGTCGTTCCAGCTGACGATTGCGGGCGTCCTGCTGCTGGTCGTGGTGCTGTTCGCCACGTCGGGTCTTGTGGGCGTGCTTCGGGCGCGGTTCCCAGCGGTGCGGGAGTGGCTGGAGTGAGCGCGCTGCTCGCCCTGCGCGGCGTCACCGTGGCGTTTGGCGGTCTGGTTGCGGTGGACGATGTCTCCTTTGATGTCGAGGAGGGCTCCATCACGGGGCTGATCGGCCCCAACGGCGCCGGCAAGTCCACCGTGTTCAACGCGGTGAACGGCGTGTATCGGCCGCGCGCGGGTTCCATCCTGTTTGACGGGCGCGACATCGTGGGGATGCCGTCGCAACGGATCGCGCGGCTGGGCATCGCCCGCGCCCACCAGGTAGTTCGGCCGCTGACGGACCTCACGGTGCTGGACAACGTCACGGTTGGCGCGTGTTTCGGGCGCGACGGGCTGGGGCTGGCGGCGGGTCGTCGGCGAGCGGCTGGCGTCCTAGAGCAGCTGGGTTTGGCTGATCGCGCTTCGCAGCCCGCGGGCTCACTCAACGTTGCGCAGAAGAAGCGTCTGGAGTTGGCGCGCGCCGTTGCCGCCGGTCCGCGGCTGCTGCTGGCCGACGAGGTGCTGGCCGGGCTGAACCCCCACGAGGTGGACGAGATGCTGGGCGTCTTCGCTTCGATCCGCGACGCCGGCGTCACGATCCTGATGATTGAGCACCTGATGCAGGCGGTCATGCACCTCTCCGACCAGGTGGTGGTGCTTGACTACGGGCGGCTGATCGCGGTTGGGACGCCTGCCGAAGTGCAGGCCGATCCTGCGGTTGTGGAGGCGTACTTGGGCGACCCGCGCGCAGCCGAGCGCCTGATGGCAGACGAGCCGTGAGCTCGCTGACTGTTCGCGGGCTGGAGGCGGGTTACGGCGGCGTGCCGGTCCTGTGGGGCCTGGATGTGGACCTGCTCGACGGCGCGCTGACGACGCTCGTTGGCTCCAACGGCTCGGGCAAGACCACGTTCCTGCGTTCCGTCATGGGGCTGATCAGGCCGTGGCGCGGGTCCGTTGTTCTTGACGGTCTGGATGTCACGCGGCTGTCCGCGCATGAGAAAGCCGATCTGGGGCTGGTGCTTGTCCCCGAGGGCCGCCAGCTGTTCACAACGATGACGGTGCTGGAGAACCTCGAGATGGGCGCCACCGTGCGGCGGGCGCGGCCGCTGATGCGGGCGACGATGGACGAGGTCTTCGCGATGTTCCCGCGGCTGGCGGAGCGTCGGGGGCAGCAGGCCCTCACCCTGTCGGGCGGCGAGCAGCAGATGCTTGCGATTGCGCGCGGCCTGATGGCGAAGCCGAAGATCCTGCTGCTGGACGAGCCGTCGCTGGGGCTTTCGCCGCGCGTGACGATGGAGATGTTCACGGCCATCCGGGCCTTGCGCCGGGCGGGCCTCACCATCGTGCTCGTCGAGCAGAACGTGCAGCTGAGCTTGGCCATTGCGGATCACGCGTACGTCCTGGCGCACGGCCGCGTGGAACTGTCCGGACCGGCCCGTGAAGTCCGCGAGCTGCCGGCGGTGCGTGCGGCGTACCTGGGGGCCGCGGAGTAGGTCTGGCCCCGCTTCGCCCCGTCCGTATGCACCCCATGTTTGCCTCAAGGGCAACGGTGCCGGTTAGGGTTCGCGGCGCCGTCGATTGACTGCGGGCGAGACCTCCGTGCGGCCCCCGACGCGCCCGAAACGCCGCGCGCAGTCACCGCATGTATGCCGCGTGCCCGAAGGCGGGGCGACGATGGGCCGACGAACCCGCCGCGGGCCGGCTTCACGGGCTTGTGGACGTCGATCGCCCGCGGCCAAACATGGAGTGCATACGCCGGAGCGGAACGGGGGGCGCGGCCGGGGCGAACGGGCGGTCAGCCGCGGGCAAGCGCCCGCTCCGCAAGCGCCCGCTCCGCAAGCGCC
>CAIXZV010000583.1 GCA_903924005.1 uncultured Chloroflexota bacterium
ATCGCCCACGACTTCAACAACCTGCTCATGGCGATCAACGGGTACGCCGAGGTGCTTGACGCCGCAATCCCCGAGGCGGACGCGCTGCACGACGATGTCGCGGCGATCCAGGCGGCTGGCTTGCGCGCGGCGGATCTCACGCGCCAGATGCTGGCGTTTGGCCGACGTCAGACGCTCCGTCCCGTCGTTGTCGATCTGGGAGACGTGGTCCGCCACCTGGCGCCGATGCTGGACAGCCCCAGCGGCGACCAGGTTGAGATCACCGTCCCTGACGATGCCGCAGCCGGCGTTGTGCGCGTTGACAAGGCCCTCGTGGAGCGTGTCGTGGTCAGCCTTGTGCTCAACGCGCGGGACGCGATGCCCTTGGGCGGCCGCGTGACCGTCGTGGTTGGGGCGGAGGAGGTTGCCGAGGGCGATCACCGCCTCCGGCCGCCGGCGGGCCCAGGCACCTACGTTCGCCTCGCCGTGTCCGACACGGGCACAGGGATCCCGCCCGACATCCTTCCGCACATCTTCGAGCCCTTCTTCACCACAAAGGGCATCGGCGGCGGCAGCGGTCTTGGGCTCTCAAGCGTGGAGGGGGCTGTCGCCCAGTCCGGCGGGTTCATCGCCGTTGAGACCGCGGTTGGTCGCGGGTCAACCTTCTCGGTCTTCCTGCCGCAGATTGCCCCTGACGCCGGGCGCGATGCGTCTGCCACGACCCGAGGCGCCCAAGGTGGCCATCTGGTGACGGTTCTTGTGGTTGACGACGAGCCCACGGTCCTGGCGGTCACCGCGCACATGCTGCGGGGCGCCGGTTACACGGTGCTTGAGGCGGGCAACGCTGAGGCTGCACAGCGTGTCGCCGAGACCAACGGGAGGGTGGGCCTGCTCCTGACGGACGTCATGATGCCCGGCGCGAACGGCCGGGTTCTCGCCATGCGGCTGCAGGCACGCTGGCCGGGTCTCCCGGTGGTCTACATGTCTGGCTATTCCGCCGAGGCGATCTTTGACGGCGGCGTGCTTGAGCGCGATGTCGCCTACCTGGCCAAGCCGTTTACGGCAGACGCCCTGAAGCGGATGATCCGCGAGGTCCTTGACCTGGCCGGTACGACCGCCGACTAGCGCCCGGGGTGAAGCGCGTCCCGCAGGATGGCCCCAAGCCGGTGCATGTCCGCCTCGTCGTACCGCTGGTCGCAGTGGATGGAGAGGATCCGGCGTGAGAGGTCCACGTCCGGCCCGCCAACGCCGCGGCTCCGAAACGGGTCCAGAGGCCAGAGCACAACCGGCGCGACGGCCCGCGCGACAAGCGCCCGCTGCGCCCGGCGCCGCTGGTCGTGGCCGGCAAACACAATGGTGAACGCGAACCCGACGCCGCCCTCAGGCGCCGGCAACAGGCGGGCGGACGGCGGCAACTCAACTTCGTTCTCGAGGATCTCAAGGTGTCGCCGCCGCCTCTCCCGCCACGCGTCCACGGGCATGCCCGGCAGCAGGGCGCGGGAGATCGGCAGGATGCCCTGCCCTGCGCCGGTCCCGCTTGGACGCGACCCACTGCGAGCCAGGGCCCTGAAGCGAAGCGGACCTGCCCCGTCGGCTGCGGACCTGCCCAGTTGGGTGGCCAACGCCTCGCCAAGGCGCCTGGTCGCTGGTGGAGCGGAGTCCCCGGCGTCGGCCGGCTCCGGCGGCAGCTCCAGCCCTCGGGGCGACCACACGGCGCCGCCGTCTGGGAGCGGCAGCGTCTTGCGCAGTGAGGCAAACGCGTAGTCCGCGCCACTGCGTTGCGCCCAGCCTGACCCGAGGTCGTGGGAGTGGTCTTCGATCAGCATGACGCCGCCGGCGGTGATGGCCTCCATGGCGTCGGTGTCCGGCCTTGGCCGCACGCCCAGCTGGTTTGCCAGCACGACCACGTCGCCTCGGACCGCCGGGATGGCCCCAACCTGCGTTGGCGCCCAAATCGCGTGATCCGGGAACACGAGGAGTTCAACCACGTCCGCGACAGCCGCCAGCGCAGCCGGGACCTCCGGACAGTAGTAGCTGGGCACCCAGACCCTGCGCCAGCCGTGTCGAATGGCGCCCCACCGCACCAGCGCGACAAGGGCGTCACGTCCGGACGCAAAGAGCGAGGCATTGCGCAGATAGGGCAGGTTGGCTGACGGCACGTCGCAGATGATGGACCCAAGCCCCGTCCGTTGGTCCCAAACGTGTCAGGCCGGTGTCCCAGTCCTGTCCCGGCAGCACGTCTGGGAGTCGGGACGTGCGGCACCCGTCGCCAAGGGCCAGCCAACATACGGTTGTCGTGATCCCCGCGTTGGGGACTGCTCACCAATCAAGAACGCGCCCGCGCCCCGGGTGCTGTCCACAGCCACCGCTCCCGGAGGGACCGGATGCCAGTTCTGCACGCGAAGCCAGCACCGCCCAGCGACGACAAGCGCTGGAAGATTGTGGAGACTCGGATGCGCCGCATGGGCGACCGTCCGTATGCGCTCATCGAGGCGCTCCACGCCGCACAAGAGGCGTTTGGCTACCTTGACGAGAGTGCCCTCAACTACGTGGGCGACACGCTGGGCGTCCCGCACTCGCGCGTGTACGGCGTGGCCACGTTCTACTCGTACTTCACGCTCAAGCCGCAGGGCGAGCACACGTGCGTCGTCTGCACCGGCACTGCCTGTTACATCAACGGCGCCAAGGAAATCCTCGCGGGCATCGAGCGCGGACTCGGCGTCAAGCCAAAGCAGACAACGCCGGACGGCAAGCTCTCCATCCTGACGGCGCGCTGCCTCGGCGCCTGCAGCCTGGCGCCGGCGGTCATCGTTGACGGTGCCGTCATGGGCAAGATCGGGGCGGCCGAGCTGGTTGCCCAACTGGAGGCGATGTGAGCGAGCAGCCAGCCGCGGCACGGCCTGTCCGTCACCGCGCCGCCGTCGCCACCCCCGCCGGCGAGACACGAGCCTCCGCGTACGTGTGCGAGGCCGCGTCCTGCATGTCGGCGCAGGCCCACGACATCACGGTCAACCTTGCTGCGCAGTGCGCGGCCGCGGGCCTCACCGATGTCATGGTCAAGCGCGTCGGCTGTCTGGGCCTCTGTGCCGCGGGTCCGCTTGTGGAGATCCCACAGACGGGCGAGTTGTTTGCGCAGGTCAAGCCTGGCGATCTTGGCGGGCTGATCACAGCCCTCAAGAGCGTGAAGCCAGGCGCGACACCCAAGCCGCAGGGCCCCTTCTTTGAGAAGCAGCTCCGCGTGGCCACGGAGAACATGGGCCGCGTGGACCCGGAGTCCCTTGAGGACTACATCGGCCGCGGCGGCTACGAGGCGCTCCAGCGGGTGCTTGCGGACATGACCTCCACCGAGGTCCGCGAGGTGGTCAGCCAGAGCGGTCTCCGGGGCCGCGGCGGCGCGGGCTACCCCACGGCGCTCAAGTGGACCACCGTGGCCAAGGCCGAGGGCAAGCAGAAGTACGTCATCTGCAACGCCGACGAAGGCGACCCGGGCGCGTTCATGGACCGAAGCGTCCTGGAGAGCGACCCGTTCAGGATCCTCGAGGGCATGGCGATCGCCGCGTTCGCCGTCCACGCCACCGAGGGCTACATCTACTGCCGCGCGGAGTACCCGCTTGCGGTTGCCCGCCTGCGCACGGCCATCCGCCTCGCGCAGCGCGCCGGGTTCCTTGGCGCCAACATCGCCGACACGTCGTTCACGTTCGACGTCCAGGTACGGCTTGGCGCCGGCGCCTTCGTGTGCGGCGAGGAGACGGCGCTGATCGCGTCGGTTGAGGGCAAGCGCGGCACGCCGCGCCCGCGCCCGCCGTATCCGGCAGTGGAAGGGCTGTACGGCTGCCCAACCCTGATCAACAACGTGGAGACGTTTGCCAACGTCCCGGCCATCCTGCGCAAGGGCGCGGACTGGTACGCGTCCATCGGCCTCGGCAAGAGCAGGGGGACCAAGGTCTTCGCGCTCGCCGGGCGCATCGTCAACACGGGCCTCGTGGAGGTGCCGATGGGCATGACCCTGCGAGAGATCATTTACGACATCGGCGGCGGGATCATCGACGGACGGCCGTTCAAGGCGGTCCAGACCGGCGGCCCGTCGGGCGGCTGCATCCCGGCCGACTATCTCGACAGCCCGGTCAGCTACGAGACCCTGATAGATCTTGGATCCTTCATGGGCTCGGGCGGCATGATCGTCATGGACGACACCTCGTGCATGGTGGACGTCGCCCGCTACTTCCAGGACTTCTGTCGTGACGAGTCGTGCGGCAAGTGCGTCCCGTGCCGCGTGGGCACCACGCAGCTCTGGATGCTGCTGGACAAGATCTGTCGGGGGCAGGCCAGCCTTGCCGACCTCGACCAGCTTGAGCGCCTTGCCAAGGTGGTCCAGAAGATGAGCCTCTGCGGCCTTGGCCAAGGAGCACCCAACCCGATCTTCTCGACATTGCGCTACTTCCGCGATGAGTACCTCGCCCACATTGTGGACAAGCGGTGCCCCGCCGGCGTTTGCGAGATCGTGCGTCTGCCAGACGCGCGTCCCTTGGACGCGCAGCCAACGGAGGTGCCGGCGTGACCGTCTACACGCTCAAGATCGATGGCCGGGATGTGGCGGGCTCCGAGGGCCAGTCCATCATGGACGTGGCTGAGGAGAACGGGATTGACATCCCTGGCCTCTGCCATCTGCCCGGCATCCACGACCGCGGCGCCTGCCGCCTCTGCGTCGTCAAGATCGGCGGCTCGCCGCGCCTGGCTGCCGCCTGTGTCAC
This sequence comes from uncultured Chloroflexota bacterium, assembly GCA_903924005.1. GTDB lineage: Bacteria > Chloroflexota > Limnocylindria > Limnocylindrales > CSP1-4 > CAIXZV01. The sequence goes on from CAIXZV010000583.1 coordinate 4,731, forward strand.
CCGGATCGCTGAGGGCATGGACGTCGTCGCCCATGACGAGGAGCTGGAGGAATACCGGCGCGCCGCGACGGAGATGATGTTCCTGGAGCGCAACCACGTCTGCGCCGTCTGTGTGGCCAACAACCACTGCGAGCTGCAGGAGCTGTCGGCCGACCTGGGGATGACGCACTTTGAGCTGCCGCGGATCAGCCCCACGGTTGACGTGGACCTGAGCCACAAGTTGTTTGGGCTGGACCACAACCGCTGCATCCTGTGTCTCCGCTGCGTGCGGGTTTGCGACGAGATCGAGGGCGCCCACGTCTGGGACGTGATGCACCGCGGTCTCGAGACCCGGATCCAGGCCGATATGGGCGTGGACTGGGGCGACTCGGCCACGTGCACCAGCTGCGGCAAGTGCGTCCAGGTCTGTCCCACGGGCGCTCTCTTCGAGAAGGGTCGGCCGGTTGCCGCCGGCACGCGCGACGAGCGCCCATTCCTGCCCTGGCTGCGGGTCCATCAAGAGGAGCGTGGACTGTGAGCAGGCCGCGGATCGCCACTGTCTGGCTCGACGGCTGCTCGGGATGCCACATGAGCCTCATCGATCTCGACGAGAGGATCCTGGACATCTTTGGCCGCGCTGACCTTGTCTACGGGCCGCTGGTGGACGTCAAGGTGTTCCCAGAGAACGTGGATGTCTGCCTTGTTGAGGGAGCCGTCTCATCGGTGGACGATCTTGAGCGCATCAAGACTGTCCGAGAGCGCACCAAGACGCTCATCGCCTTTGGCGACTGCGCCGTCACAAGCAACGTGCCGGGCATGCGCAACCCCATCGGCGTGGAGCCGCTGCTCAAGCGCGCGTATCTGGAGAACGTGGACATCAACCCCATGATCCCAAACCGGATCGTGCCCCAACTCCTGCCCACCTCGCAGCCCGTCAACCGCTTCGTTGACGTGGACATCTTTCTGCCGGGGTGTCCACCCCACGCAGACCTGATCTACACCCTGCTCGACGACCTGCTGTCCGGCCGAACACCATCGGTGGCCGGGGCCCGGTTCGGGCGCTGAGGAGGATGTCGTGAGCCAGACCATCGTCATTGACCCTGTCACCCGGATCGAGGGGCACTCCAAGATCACCATCCAGCTTGACGACCGCGGCGAGGTGGTGGACGCCCAGTTCCACGTCACCCAGTTCCGCGGCTTTGAGCGCATCACCCAGGGCCGACCGGTCCACGAGATGCCGGCCCTGATGGCGCGCATCTGCGGCATCTGCCCGGTGAGCCACCTCATCGCGTCCGCGAAGGCCGTGGACGACATCATGGCGGTGGAGCCCACGCCCACCGGGGCCGACCTGCGCCGGGTCATGAACCTGGGCCAGATTGTCCAGAGCAACGCGCTCTCGTTCTTCCACCTCTCGTCGCCGGACCTCCTGTTTGGCTTTGACGGGGATCCTGCGCAGCGCAACATCCTGGGTGTTGCGGCGGCCAATCCGCAGCTTGCACGTGACGGCATCGGCCTGCGCAAGTGGGGCCAGCAGATCATCGAGTGGCTGGGCGGCAAGCGGATCCACCCCGAGGGCATCGTTCCCGGCGGCGTGGCCTTCCGCCTGACCGAGGAGGTCCGCGACCGGATCCTCGCCGGCGTCCCGGAGGCGCTCGCCGCCACCGAGCGCGCCATCGCCTGGTACAAGAGCGACATGCTCCGCTGGGAGGAGGAAGCCACAACCCTTGGCAACTTCCGCAGCGCCTTCATGGCGCTTGTGGACCGCCAGGGCAACGTGGACCACTACGGCGGCTGGATCAAGGTGATCGACGCCGACGGGCACGCGCTGGCCGATCCGATTGACCCGAAGCACTTCAACGATTACATCGGCGAGGCCGTGGAGCCCTGGTCATACCTCAAGTCCACCTTCTGGAAGCCCATGGGCTACCCCGACGGGATCTACCGTGTGGGACCGCTGGCCCGGCTCAACGTGGCCGAGAAGACCGGCACCCCCCGCGCCGACGAGGAGCTGGAGAAGTTCCGCTGGCGCGTTGGCCGGGTGGCCTCGTCCTCCTTCCACTACCACTACGCGCGCCTCATCGACACACTCCACGCCATCGAGAAGATTGAGCTGCTGCTCCGCGGACCGGAGATCACCGGGCCGCACACGAGATCAACCGCGGGCATCAACCGCAACGAGGGGATTGGCGTGTCCGAGGCCCCGCGCGGCACGCTGATGCACCACTACAAGGTGGACGACGACGGCCTCGTGGAGTGGGTCAACCTGGTCATTGCCACCGGGCACAACAACATGGCGATGAACCGCGCCGTGCTCCAGGTTGCCCGGCACTACGTGAAGGGAGACCGGCTGGAGGAGTCGATGCTCAACCGCGTCGAGTCCGTCATCCGCTGCTATGACCCCTGTCTCTCGTGCTCAACGCACGCGCTTGGGCAGATGGCCATCAAGATTGACCTGCTGGCGCCCGACGGCCGGGTGCTCTCCCAGTTGGCGCGGTGACCGTGACCGAGGGCGTCGTCCCTGGCGTCTTGGTCCTTGGCGTTGGCAACTCGCTGCGCGCCGATGACGGGGTTGGTCAGGCCGTAGTGGAGCGGTTGGGCGGTCTGCTGCCGCCCGATGCCGCACAACTGCGCGCCGTCTACCAGCTAACGCCAGAGCTGGCCGCGGACCTCGCCGATGTCGCGCTTGTGGTGGTCGTGGATGCCGCAGCTGGCGTGCCGGCCGGCGATGTGGTTGTGAGCGATCTGGACGCCGGCGCCTCCGCCGGTGAGCCCTTCAGCCATTCGGTGGATCCGGCGGGTTTGGCCAGCCTGGCGCGGGTGCTGTACGGCGCCTCGCCGCGGATTGTGCTGGTTGGGATTGGCCCCGCATCGCTTGAGCCCGGCGAGGGCCTTTCGCCCATCGTCGCAGCGGCTGTCGCAACCGCTGCTGAGAGGATCGCCGCCATCGTCAGGGAGCAGTAGATGCACGAGGTTGGCATGGTGGCCGAGCTTGTGGACGTGGCCGTGGCTCGCGCTGCTGGGCGCCCCGTGGCCGTCGTTCGCGTCCGTCACGCCACCACGTTCCCAGAGGATGTCCTGCGGCAGGCATTCGACATGCTGGCCGCAGGCGGTCCGCTCGCGGCGGCCCAGCTCCTCGCCGAGCCGTTTGAGGTGCGCCTGACGTGCCCGTGCGGCTTTGACGGCGCCCTTGCGCACGACGACGTGGTTGGCCCCGGGACTGCAGTGTGCCCCTCGTGTTCCGCCCTCCGGACGATCGCCCGCCAGGCTGAGCTGGAGCTGCTTGAGGTACGTCTGGCGTCCTGACCTGCGCTCCACGGATGGCGCGAATGGGGGAGTGGCGCGTGCCGTACCGCGGCACAACAATGCGGTTGGCCGTTCCGC
>CAIXZV010000584.1 GCA_903924005.1 uncultured Chloroflexota bacterium
CCTTCGCGTGACCTAGGCCAACCGTACAATCGGCCGGTGATCACAGAGCAGCCCACCCCCGCCGCCGTCGGCAGCAACCGCCGTCATCTGGCGATCGTGCTTGCAGTTGCGCTCATCGCACTCGCTGCGGATGGCGTGGCTGCATGGCTCTCGGGCAGCCTTGCGCTCATCGCTGACGGCGCCCACCGGATCACCGATGTCATCGGGCTCTCGCTCGCCTTCGCCGCCGCCACAGTGGCGTCTCGCCCTGCGACACACGATCGCTCGTTTGGCTATGCCCGGGCTGAGGTGATCGCCGCGTGCGTCAACGCGGGCCTGCTCGTCGCCCTCGGCATCTTCATCGGCTATGAGGCCATCCTGCGGCTCATGACCCCGGAGACGCCCGAACCCGGACCCATGATGATCGCCGCGCTGATTGGCCTCATCGGGTCAGGGACGGCCGCGCTGGTCCTGCGCAGTGAACACAGTGGCTTCGCCGCTCGTGGCGCCTTTCTGGACGTCCTCGGAGACGCTATCGGGTCGGTTGCGGCCATCGTCGCTGGTGCCCTTGTCTTCTTCACGAAATGGGAGCTTGCGGACCCTCTCGCGTCGCTCGCCGTCGTCCTGCTGGTGGTGCCGCGGGCGATCCTGCTGTTGCGCGACGCGATGGCCGTCCTGATGGAGTCCACGCCGCCCGGGCTCTCGCTTCAGGCGATCCGCGCGCGGATCCTCGCTGTCCCGGGTGTCGTGGGCCTCCACGATCTCCACGCCTGGCAGATCACGGCCGGCCTGCCCATGCTGACGGCGCACGTAATTGCTGCCGAAGACCAGGATCCAAACCACATCCTGCACCTGGTGGACACGCTGCTCGCCGCGGACTTTGACGTGGAGCACTCCACCATCCAGGTGGAGCACCCGTCGCGACCCACCGAGCACGACGCCCACGCCTGAGCGAGGCGCGACCCGCTAGACCGTCGGCCGCACGTCGTCAGCCGCGGGCCGTCAGCACCAACCCCCGAAGGAGCAGCCAGCCAAACGCTGCTGTGGCCAGACCGGTCAGGCTCAGCGCGACCGGCGCCGGCCAGGCAATGACCGGCAGCGCGTCGAGCCCCCACCACGTGAGACCTGCGGCGACACCCGCCACCAGCAGGGCGCCACCCATCAGCGCCAGGACCCAGTCCGTGCGGTCCAGACCCACGGTGCGCCACGACGTCCGCTGTCTGCCCATGCCAAACCCACGCGCCTCCATCGAGATGGTCATGCCCTGAACGCGCTCAAACGCAGCCACAAAGGCTGGCCGCAGGGCCGGGACAACCGCAGCCACACCCGTGGCCGGGAGACCACGTGCACGGAGCGCGACGATGACGATCTGGAGCTCGCGCTGGAGCACCGGCACGAGTTGCACGGTGAGCGAGGCCATAAAGGCCGCCGTATACGGGACGCGCAGGCGGCGCAGACCTGCAAACAAGTCGCTCGGGTGCGTGGTCACAAGCACGGCCACGGCCCAGGTCTCCATCGCAAGGACGCGCAGCACCAGCGCCACACCACGCGTCAGCCCATCGTTCGCCACGGTAAACGGGCCTATCTGAGCGGCCACTCGGCAGCCCCCGGCGCAGGCCGCCGGCGTCAGCACCTGCAGCACGATGATCGACGCGGCCAGCGGACCCAGCACGGCCATCGTCCTGACCGCAGGGCGACCAGCACCTGACACCACCGCAAGCAGCAAGCCCGCGCCCGCAACAACGGCTAGCGGAACCGGGTTGTAGGCGGCAAACGCGAAGCCAACCGATGCGGTGAGCCACGCGATCTTGGCAACAGGGCTGCGCCGGTGGAGCCACGAGCTCCCTGGTGCAAACGCGAAGGGGGAACTCATGCGAGAACCCGTCCGCCATCGATCGTCACCAGTCGATCAGCCACCATCGCCAGCAGACGCTGGTCGTGGCTGAGGACCATCACGCCAGCCCCCTCCCCTGCAGCCGCCACGATCTCGCGGGCAATCAACGCGCGCAGGCTGTCGTCGGCCCCGATGGTGGGCTCGTCAAGCACCAGAAGCTTCGGCGCCATGGCCCGGATGGCCGCCACGGTGACCGTCTTGCGCAGCGCCCGGCCAAGCCGCAGCGGGTGCCGGTCCAGCACCGGAACTAGGCCAAACCTCTCCGCAATCGAGGCCACGCGGCGGGTGATCTCGGACTCCGGGGCGCGCAGCGCCCGCAGCCCAAGGGCGAGTTCCTCACGGACGGTGGCGGCAAGCAGCTGGTGGCGCGGATCCTGAAAGACAAGCCCCGCCACCGCGGCCAGCTCGCGGCTTGGACGGTTGGGCCGCGTCGCCAGACCGCAAACCACAACGGTCCCGCTGTCGGGCCGGAGAACGCCGGTAGCAAGCTGTGCCAGCGTGGACTTGCCGCCGCCGTTTGGCCCAACGATGCCCAGAACCTCGCCCGCGCGCATCTCCAGCGACAGACCGTGCACGGCCGGTGTGCTGGCGCCCGGATAGCGCAGCGACACACCGTCGATGGTCAGGATCGCCTTGCCGGTTGGCTCCTCGCCGCGCAGAGGTGGAGGCAGCACGGTCTCCGCGTCGGGCCGCGGTGCGCCATCTGCGACAATCCGCCCGGCCTCCAGACCCACCGTGCGGCTTGCTCCGCTCAAGGCGCCACACGCGTCACGATCAGCGCGGAGCACCGTGACACCCCGCTCCGCCACCAGCTTGCGGAGGATCGCCAGCACTGCAGCAGCGCCCGCAGGGTCAAGGTTGGTGGCGGGCTCGTCCAGCACC
>CAIXZV010000585.1 GCA_903924005.1 uncultured Chloroflexota bacterium
CCGTGGACCTCCAGGAGGCGCGTTGCCGCGGGGGCGGGCGTTGCCGTGGGCGCTGGCGTCGGCGGTATCGGCGTTGCCGTCGGGGCCGGCGTTGGGACGGGCGTGGGCGCCGGCGTCGCGGATGCCCCACCACAGGCGGCGACGAGCATCAGGACGGCCACGGCGCTTGCGGCAGTACGGAGGTGTTTGGACGGGGACGGCGACATCAAGAACCTCGTCTGCGGTTGTAGGACGCGGCGCTGCCGCGAGGTTCCCTTCAAACGCCGCTGCGCTCCATCCGGTTCCCCGCCTGCTCTGGGCCAGAGATCACGGATCGGGCCAGACGCCCCAGCGCCAGTTGATGGTGCCCGTGTAGCAGTGGTGCAGCAGGGTGCACAAGCCACCGGACATGTCCCAGGTTCGGCCGTTCACGTACGGCCCGCGATCGATGACGGGCACGGTGATCGTCACCCCGTTGGCCTGGAACGTGACGAGCGTTCCGCAGGGGAGCGTGCGATGCGCCACACCCAGCAGGATCTTCGTGTACTTGAGACCGCAGGCGGTGCGCTTGCCGTAGAACCCGGTGCCGTACCAGCTGATGTTCGAGTCGAACCGCCAGTAGTTCTTGATGTACCGCAGCGCGGGCAGCAGCGGCTGCTGGGCGGCCGGCTTTGCCCAGCTGGTCGTCGGAAGACCCGGCTCGGCCAAGCCTGCATCAGGCCCAAGCCAGCCGGCCGAGCGGATTGCGGGATCGAGTGCGGTTGGGATGGTTGCCTGAGAGGCCGCAACACCGGGGATCGTCACGACGGCGAGTGCCGTCTGGGCGATTGGCCGGGCCTGGCTCGGGGCGCGAGAGCCAACGGGTCCTGGCAGGGCAACCAGGGCGGAGGCAGCCATGAGGGCCGCGACCGCGACGAGGAGTCTGGTTCGCACGGTAGGGCGTCAGACTACCCCGTGATGTCAAGCCCGAGCGAAGTTACGGCCCCCCGGGCGTCGGCCGCGTAGGCTTTGCGCGTGACGACCGACGTGTCCGTGAACCTGCCCGACGACGAGCGCCGTCTGGCGTTGGACGTGCCGCTGGACCTTCGACACACGCTTGGCCTGCTGGCCCGCGGCCGAACCGACCCGTGTCTGCGGTTTGAGGTGTCTGGTTCCACGTGGCGGGCAACCCGAACGGCTGACGGGCCGGCGACGCTGTTGATTGAGCTTGCTGACGGCGGGCGGACCGTGCGGGCGCGGGGCTGGGGGCCGGGCGCCAGGGTGGCGCTAGCGGGTCTTGAGGCGCTGCTGGGTCTTGACGACGATCCTGCGGCATTGGTCCCGCAGCACGAAGCCGTGGCCGCCGCGGTTCGGCAGCTTCGCGGGCTTCGGATTGGGCGGACGGGTGCCGTGCTGGAGGCGCTTGTGCCCGCGATCCTCGAGCAGAAGATCACCGGAGAAGAGGCACGCCACGTCTACCGCGGGCTGGTCCGCACATTTGGTGCCGATGCGCCGGGGCCGGCCGGGCTTCGGCTACCACCCGACCCCGCGCTGATGGCCGCGGCGCCGTACTACGCCTATCACCCGCTTGGCCTTGAGCGGCGGCGCGCCGACCTGATCCGCGCAGTCGCACGCGAGTCGCCACGTCTTGAGCGGCTGGCTGCTGCGGCTGCTGGTCCGGGCGGTGACCCGGCCGCTGCCTACGCGGTGCTGCGCGCGTTCCCCGGCATCGGCCCGTGGACCGCGGCCGAGGTTGGTGCGCGGGCCTTTGGCGATCCGGACGCGGTGAGCGTGGGCGACGTCCACATCCCCAACATGGTCTGCTGGGCGCTTGCCGGAGAACCCCGAGGCACTGACGAGCGGATGCTCGAGCTCCTCGAGCCGTATCGGGGTCAGCGCGGCCGGGTCATCCGCCTGCTTGAGGCGAGCGGCGCTGCGGCGCCAAGACGCGGCCCGCGCATGCCCACACGGCGGATTGCCGGGCTGTAGGTCAGCGGGTCGGGGAGTGTCACTTCGAGTGCCACCTGCATGTGCTTCGGGCCACGCCGAACCAACCAACGGAAGCCCCTGGCGAATGGTTCGGCTATCTCCGAAGCAGTCCGATTCCTCGGCTGGAGGAACACCCGCGGCCTCTCCCGCGCACGAGTTGCGCGGGCCAGACCCTAGGCGACCGGCTCCTCGCGCATCCCCCATGGCGACCCGTAGGCCACCAGCAGATCCAGGAACGGCTTCGGCGTCATCGTCTCCGGGCCCAGCACGCCAGCCCCTGACCAGACGCCGGTTGCCAGCAGCTCCAGCGCGATCACCGGGTTGATGGCCGTCTGCCAGACCACGGCCTGCGAGCGGTACTCGCTCCAGGTCCAGTCGCTGTCGGCCACGTGGTACAGGTACACGCTCCGCGGCTTGCCGTCCTTGCCCAGACCCGTCACCAGGGTGCCCGCGCAGGTCTTTCCGTGCATCCGGTCGCCCAGACCCGCCGGGTCCGGCAGACAGGCTGCCACCACGTCGCGCGGGGAGACCTCGCCGCCCCGGACGCGGACGGGCGTTGTGGAGTCCAGCCCCAGCGTGTGGAGCACCTTGAGCACGTTGATGAACTCGTCGCCGAGGCCGTACTTAAAGGTCACGCGCTTGGCCTTGATCCAGCGCGGGATCATCAGGACCTCCTCGTGCTCCACGTTGACGCACTCAACGGGGCCGATGCCGTCGGGGAAGTCAAACACCTCGGGCTCAGAGAACGGCGGCGTCACGTACCAGCCGCGGCTCGCCTCGTAGATGGCCGGCGGGTTGAGACACTCCTCGATGGTGGTCCAGATGGAGAAGGACGGCGCAAAGTCGTAGCCGTCCACGGTGAGCGCGGCACCATCTCGGACACCCGCCTCATCAATCTCGCTAAACAGCTCGTCTGCGGCATAGCGCGCAAAGATGTTGGACAGGCCGGGTTCTACGCCGACACCCACCAGCGCCAGCAGCCCCGCTGCCTCCCAGTCCGCGGCCTTGGCAAACTGCTCATCGCCAAGCTTCAGCCCGGGCAGCGCGTACGGCTGATCCGGGTGCGGCTTTGAGAGCGACATCGCCATGTCCAGGTACTGCACGCCCGCGGCAAAGCAGGCGTCGAAGATGGGCATGACAAACCGCGGATCCACGGCGTTGAGCACGTGGGTGGCGCCGGACTCGCTGATGAGCGTGACCAGCGCGCCCACGTTGGACGCGTCCACCCGGGCGCCCGAGAAGCGCGCGTCGCCGGCCACCTGGCCGAGGGCGTGCTCAACCCGGGCAGCATCGTAGTCCGCCACGATCATGTGCTCAAAGAAACTGCGCCGCGCCGCAATTGCCACAACGGCGGTGCCGACGCCGCCAGCGCCGACGAGCAGGATCCGCATTCGGGTGTCCTCCGTTTCGCCCGCAACAACGTCACGGTGGTGGGGTTCTGTGTCCGGGGCTGTCCTCCCCGTGGATGCCGCCATGATGCGGCGCGACCATGGGGGTCTGCCGGCCGATCCCGCGCTGCGCACCTGCCGTCATCGCCGGATCTAGACTCAAGCCTGCCCCCGGCCGCTGGAGACCCGATGCCGAAGTTTGAGAAGCCCTCGCTCGCAGTTGTCGCCCGCTTTGACGTCGTGGCTGCGCGCCACCCGCAGGCGGAGCGGCGCCAGATGTTTGGCTATCGCGCGCTGTTCATCGGCGGGAACTACGCGACAGGGCTCTTTGCCGAGACCTGGGTGGTGCGGCTCGCGCCTACGGATCTGGCCGAAGCGCTCGCGCTCCCTGACGCCGCGCCATTCTCGCCGATGCCAGGCCGCGCGATGTCAGGCTGGGCGACGCTGCCTGCTGATGTGGTGGCAGACGACTCGGCGCTGGACGCCTGGCTGACCCGCGCGTTCGCGTTCGCCGCGTCGCTGCCGGCGAAGGGCTAGCGCCGCAACAACCCGCTTGACCTTCGAGCCACTCGAAGGTCTACGCTGGCGGCATGCGCATCGCCGAACTCGCCCGCCGCGTTGGGATTGCCCCGTCTGCCATCCGCTGGTACGAGCAGCACGGCGTGCTCCCGGCCGCGGACCGGCGCGAGAACGGCTACCGCGAGTACGCCGACAGCGATGTTGCGCGTCTGCGCCTGGTGGTCGCCCTGCGTCGTCTGGGGCTTGACCCGGCAGCCGCGGGGAGGCTCGCCGGGCTCTGTCTTGAGCGCGGCGCCATTGACCTGGACCTTGCGCCGCTTCTCGCGGAGCAGCGCACCGCCATCGCCCGCCAGCGCGACGATCTCGATCGGCTGGAAGGCGAGCTCCTTGACCTTGAACTGACGATTGCGGCCGCCGGCCGCGTGAGGAGGACCGATCCCGTGCCTGATCCCATCCGCGTGCTGTTTGTCTGCACCCACAACTCGGCTCGCAGCCAGCTGGCCGAAGCGCTGCTTGGCCGATACGGCGGTGCCGATTTCGAGGTGCACTCCGCAGGTACCGAGGCGACGCGCGTCAACCCATACGCCATCCGCATCCTCGCGGAGAGCGGCATCGACTGGTCCGGTGGGCGCAGCAAGGTGATCAACGAGTTCCTGGGCCAGCAGTTTGACTACGTGATCACCGTCTGCAACCGGGCGCGTGACACGTGCCCTGTGTTCCCGGGCTCCACCAACACCCTGCATTGGGGTTTGGACGATCCGTCTGACGCGGAAGGGGACGACGAGGCAAAGCTTGCCGCGTTCCGGCGCACGGAAACCGAAGTTGCCGCCCGCCTGCGGCCGTTTATCGAGATCGCGCTGCGGGCTGCGGGACGCACACGGCCCGCTACGATCGGGGCATGACAAACGCCGCTTCTGCAACTCCCGCGCAGCCCCCGGCCGGCCGCCTCAAGCTCCTTGACCGGTACCTGACCGTCTGGATCTTCTCGGCCATGGCGGGCGGCGTGGCGCTGGGGGTCCTGGTGCCGGGTGTGGTGCCGCTGCTGGACCGCCTCAGCGTGGGCACCACGTCCATCCCGATTGCCCTGGGCCTGATCCTGATGATGTACCCGCCGCTGGCGAAGGTGCGCTATGAGGAGATTGGCCGGGTCTTCCGCGACGTGCGGGTGCTGAGCCTCTCGCTGGTGCAGAACTGGGTGGTTGGCCCGCTCCTGATGTTCGCCTTGGCGGTGCTGTTCCTCCGCGACCAGCCCGAGTACATGGCTGGGCTCATCCTGATTGGCCTCGCCCGCTGCATCGCCATGGTCATCGTCTGGAACGACCTTGCCCGCGGCGACGCGGACTATTGCGCGGCGATTGTGGCGTTCAACTCCATCTTCCAGGTGCTCTTCTACTCGGTCTTCGCGTACGTCTTCATCACCGTGCTGCCCACGTGGATTGGCCTGCAGGGCGTTGTGGTGCAGATCACCGTCCCCCAGATAGCGCAGAGCGTGTTCATCTATTTGGGGATCCCGTTTATCGCCGGGTTCATCACACGCCGGGTGCTGCTGCGGGCAAAGGGCCGCGAGTGGTACGAGGGCGTCTTCATCCCGCGGATCAGCCCCATGACGCTGATCGCCCTGCTGTTCACCATCGTGGTGATGTTTAGCCTCAAGGGCGAGAACATCGTGGCGCTGCCACTGGACGTGGTGCGGATCGCCGTGCCGCTGCTGATCTACTTTGTGGTGATGTTCCTGGTCACGTACGTGATGAGCGTGCGCGCAGGGGCAACGCAGGGCCAGACCACAGCGCTCTCGTTCACGGCGGCATCCAACAACTTTGAACTGGCGATTGCGGTGGCCGTGGCCACGTTTGGCATCGGCAGCGGGGCGGCCTTCGCCGCGGTCATCGGCCCGCTCGTGGAGGTGCCGGTGATGATTGCGCTTGTGGGCGTGGCCCTACGGCTGAGTCGGCGCTTCTATGGATCCGCTGCGGCACCGGCAGGCGTCCCCACCGGCGCCTGATCAGCCCCGCGAACGAGAGCCCCCCGAACTGGGCTCCGGCGAGCTAGGCCCCCGGGGAAACCTCGGCCGCCTTGGTCTCAATCCGGGCCAGGAGCGAGTTCCACGAGATCACAAAGGCATCCGCGCCCTTGACCTGGAGTTCGTTCCCCAGCGCCTCCACGTCAATGCCAGCCGCGGCAAAGCGTGCCAGCAGCGCGGCAGTCGCGGCGGGATCCGCCTCAAGCGCCCCGCTCAGGGCGCCGTGATTGGCAAACGCAAGCAGCGTGTCTTCGGGCATCGTGTTGACCGTGTTGGGCGCAGCCAGCCCCGAGATGTACAGCGTGTCTGACGCCGCCGGATCCTTGGTTCCGGTGCTTGCGAAGAGCAGGCGCTGGGGCCGGGCGCCAACGTTGGCCAGCCGCTGCCAGCGGTCCGAGGCAAAGAACCGGCGGTACTCCACGTAGGCCTGGCGCCCTGCGGCGAGACCCAGTTGGTTCTTGAGATCGTCTGGCACCTTGCCCGCAACCGCGCCATCCCAGCGGCTGATAAACACCGATGCCACGGATCCCACGTAAGCGGACAGACCCGCCGCCACCCGGCGCTCGATGCCGCGCGTGTAGGCCTCCATGCAGCCGATGTACTGGGCCGGGGAGAAGAGCAGCGTCACGTTGACGGGGACGCCGGCGAAGATCGTGTCCTCGATGGCCTGCAGGCCTTCGGGCGTGCCCGGGATCTTGATGAACAGGTTTGGCCGGCCGCCCAGCGCATGGAGGCGCAGGGCCTCAGCGTGGGTGCCAGCCGCATCGCGCGCCAGGAGCGGCGAGACCTCAAGCGAGACAAACCCGTCAACGCCGCCGGTGCGCTCATGGATGGGGCCGAACAGGTCTGCTGCGCGGCGGAGGTCCGCAAGCGCAAGGTCAAAGAAGATGGCATCGGGCGCCAGGCCCGCAGATGCGCCGTCGCGGACAGCGGCGTCGTACGCCGCCGTGCCGCCGATGGCCTTGTCGTAGATGGTTGGGTTGGACGTGAGGCCCGTCACGGACAGTTCGGCGATGTAGCGGGCCAGGGTCCCGCTGTCGAGCAGGTCTCGGGTGATGTTGTCGAGCCACAGGCTCTGGCCGAGCTCGTGGAGCTGTGCCGGTGCGTTCACTTGTTTGTTCTCCGCTAGAGCGCCGCGTCCGTCAGAAGTTGATCGAGCGACCGGTGACCGCCATGGCCGCCTCGCCGAGGATCTCCGACAGGGTTGGGTGGGGGTGGGTCGTGGCGCCAATCGCGTCCACACTGGCGCTCAGGGTCGCGGCAAGCGATGCCTCAGCAATCAGCTCGGTTGCGTGTGGTCCGATGATATGCACACCAAGGACTTCACCGGTCTGAGCGTGGGCGATCACCTTTGCGAAGCCCTCCCGTGACCCGTGGATGAGTGCCTTGGCAATCGCCTGGAACGGCACCTTGCCCACATTGAACGGCAGACCGCGCTCGGCGCACTGCCGCTCCGTGAGGCCCACGGACGCGATTTCCGGCCGTGTGTAGGTTGCGCGTGGCTGGCGGACGTAGTCCATCGGGTGGACGCCAGCGTCGCCGATCATCGTGTGGACCGCGGTCAGCCCCTCATGCGCGGCGGTGTGCGCAAGGAGGAGACCGCCAACGATGTCGCCGATGGCCCAGACGTTTGGCTCGTCCGTGCGCATGTGGCCGTCAACGACCACGTAGCCCCGCTCGACGCGGACCCGCGTCGTTTCGAGCCCCAGGTCTTCCACGTTGGTTGCGCGGCCAGCCGCGACGAGCATGCAGTCGGCCGTGAGGTCGACGGGAGGCGCTCCCTCTGCCCCGACCGCGAGGTGGATCCCGCGCTCCCCGACGGTCAGCGAGGCAGTGTCAAAGCGGGCGCTGGTCATCACGGTGATGCCGCGGCGCTCGAAGCTCCGCTGGAGCTCCCGGGAAACCTCGGCGTCCTCAAGCGGGACGATGGCGGGGAGATACTCAAGCAGCGTCACCCGGACGCCCAGATCGTGCAGGGCGGATGCAAACTCGGAGCCGACAGCACCCGCGCCCACGACGATGATGCTTGACGGCAGCGAGGTCCAGCGCAGGACGTCGTCCGAGGTCACCACGCGCGTGCCGTCCGGGACGATGCCCGGCAGGGACTTCACGCGCGACCCCGTTGCGAGGATCACGTCGTTTGCCGTGAGACGTCGCGTTGCGCCGCCCGAGGTGCTGACGACGACGGTGCCAGGTCCATCAAGCCGGCCGCGGCCCGAGACCCACTCCACGCCGTTCTTGCCCACGAGGCTCTTGAGACCGGTCCACATCCGCTTGACAACCGCGTCCTTGTTGGCCGCTGCCGCCGCGTAGTCAATGGTGACGCCGGTGGCTACAACGCCAAGACCAGCGCCGTTCTCCCGGATCCGGTGGGCGAGGTCCGCAGACTCCAAGATGGCCTTGGTGGGGATGCAGCCGCGGTGGAGACAGGTCCCGCCAATCTTGTCGGCGTCCACCAAGGCAACCTTCATGCCCAGCTGGGCCGCGCGGAACGCGGCCGAATAGCCACCCGTGCCAGCGCCAAGGACCACAAGGTCAAACCAGTCCGGGTCTTCCGCGAACCGCGGCCGGGCTGGCGCGGCGACGCCCAGCCTGAATGTGTCTGCGGCCTCAAGCCTGTCCTGCACGGCCCTGAGGAACTGCGCGCCCATTGCGCCGTCCACAATCCGGTGATCCGCCGACAGCGTCAGCTTCATGACCGGGCGGACTTCGACAGCACCATCGACGGCGACAGGCGTGGGGATGGCGGCCGACACGGCAAGGATGGCCGCCTCGCCCGGGTTGATGATGGCGCTGAACTCCTCGACACCCAGCATGCCAAGGTTTGACACGGTGAACGTGCCGCCGGTGAGGTCGTCCACGGACGCCGTGCCGTCGCGGGCGGCCTTCGCCAGCGCGGCAGCCCGGTCGTGGACTTCGGTGACGGTGAGCGTGTCTGCGTCGCGGATCACGGGTACGACAAGCCCGGCCGGCACCGAAACCGCCAACCCAAGGTGGACGCGGCTGCGGGGCCAGACCGAGACGCCGTCGGTGCGTGCATTGACGTCCGGGAAGTCAGCCAGCGTGTCTGCCGTGGCCGCCAGGACAAAGTCGGTGACTGTCAGGCTGGTGCCCGCGGCCTTGAGCTGCGAGCGGAGCGTGAAGAGCTTGGACATGTCCACGGCCACGGTGACCGTGAAGTGCGGCGTGCTGGTCCAGCTCTTGGTCAGACGCTCGGCGATGACGCGGCGCATCCGAGACATCTGGCGTGGCTGTTCGTCAGCACTGGCCGCGGCTGGTGCAGCGGCGATCCTCGCCTGCACGTCGCGCTCCACAATCCGGCCGTCGGGGCCGGTGCCCGTGAGCGATCTGGGGTCGATGCCGTGTTCTGCTGCCAGCTTGCCGGCGCGCGGGCTGATTGCGAGGCGACCAGCCGGCGCAGTGACAGGTGCCGGCGCAAGGACAGGAGCCGGCGCAGCGACAGGTGTCGGCGCAGTAACAGGAGCAGGTGCCGCCGCCGAAGCGGGGGCCGGGACAGCGGCAACCTGGGTGGCAACCGGCGCCGGTGCGTCGGGCACAACCTCGCCGGCCTCGCCCACATACGCGCAGACCGCGTTGACCGGCACGGACTGGCCGGCCTGCACCACGATCTTGAGCAGGACGCCCTCGTCAAAGGCCTCGACGTCCATGATGGACTTGTCGGTCTCAATCTCAAAGAGGATGTCGCCCCGGTGGACCGGGTCACCCTCCTTCTTGTGCCATTCGACGATCGAGCACTCCTCGGTCATCTGCCCAGGCTTCGGCATGAGGATCGCGTGAGCCATGCGACGGGTCCTTCCCGGTAGTGTGCGACAGGGGTTGGGGGGACGAGGCGCCCGGGGTCAGATCTGCGCCTTGACCGCCCGATAGATGTCGTCTGCGTTGGGGAGGAACGCCTTCTCAAGGCCCTCGGCCTGCGGGGAGATGCCGGGCTTGGCGCCAATCCGGGTGACCGGGGCGTCGAGGTAGTCAAACGCCTCGGCCTGGACGCGGGCCACAATCTCGTTGACAAAGGACCCGGACACGATGGCCTGGCTTGCCACAACGCAGCGGCCGGTCTTGCGGAC
>CAIXZV010000586.1 GCA_903924005.1 uncultured Chloroflexota bacterium
AGCCGCCGGTCCAGCGGCGCCTCATAGGTGCGGACAGGGCTGATGATCCCATCCCTGCGGATTGAGTGCGGATCGGCCCGCTCGGCGATGACGCCAAGCGCGAAATCAAGCAGCGGCGCCACGTCAGCCTCTGGGCGGGCGATGACCTTGAGGTAGTGCGGCTGGTCCTCCTTGGCCACGCCAACCTGCACAAAGGCGTCAAGCCGGGTCCCGTCCTTGCCGCCGTCGCCGGTCAGAACGTAGGCGTGGACATCGGCAAAACGAAGGATGGGCACCAGCGATGACCGCGGCACGCGCCAGTCACGGCCGTGCTGCTCCCAGTCCCCAATGCGAATGTGCTCAAGACGCTGGACCGGCGCAGGGGTGACGGTGGTGTAGAGACGCGAGAGCGCAACGGCGTCCAGCGGGCTGGCGGCGCGGATCCCGGCCTCGCGTGCCCGCGCATCGGTCCAGGGCGCAGGCACGGGCAGGTCTGCGGAGCGGAAGAGGATGGACTCGTCGCCGTAGCGCACAAACCCCGCTTGCATGAACAGCTCCACGTTGTCGTGGGCGTCGGCGCAGGCCACGTGGAAGCGGTTGGCGCCGCGTCGGGCGCCGTCGCGCAGCAGGTGCTGCACCAGCCGGAAGCGGACATCGCCCGCGTCAAGCCCGCCAACAGCGTCCAGCTCCACCACGGTCCACTCATCGCGCTGGCCGTCACGCTCAACGCGCAGGAGCCCTGCGACATGGCTGTCGCGCTCAAACACGTACAGCGCGTCGTGCGGCTGGAAGGCGCCAAGCGGCAGGGCGAAGAGGCTGAACATGCCGATGGGCGGGCCGGAAACAGGGAGGCCAAGCGATCGGGTGGCGTCGGGGTCACCCTGCGCCAAACGCGAGAGCTCGCCCAGCGCGGCGAGGTCCGTTATGCGGGCCGCGCGAACCGAGCCTGTGCTGCGCGCCATGGCTGCTCTACCCGGCCTGGGTCGAGCCGGCCTGGGTCGTGGCGATGTCCACCACCAGTTGGTGGAAGCGCGTCTCGCCCGCAAGCTCGGGGTGGAACGAGGTGGCGATGACGTTGCCTTCGCGGACCGCGACGATGCGGCCATCCGGCAGTTGCGCCATGACCTGCACGCCGGGACCAATGCGCTCGATGACGGGCGCCCGGATAAACACCGCATGGACGGGCTTCGCGCCCAGATCCGGCACGGCCAGCTCCGTCTCAAACGAGTCCAACTGGCGGCCAAAGGCATTGCGGCGGACCAGCACGTCCAGCAGCGGCAGAACGGGCGCCTCGCCGCCGGCGATCTCGCCAGCCAAGATGATCATCCCGGCGCAGGTCCCAAAGATGGGGGCGCCGGTTGCGGCAAAGTCAAGGATGGGCCCGCGCAGCTCCCATCGGTGGATGAGCTTGCGCATCGTTGTGCTCTCGCCGCCGGGCAGGATGAGACCACCGATGCCATCAAGATCGGCGGGCAGGCGCACCTCCACAGGCTCCGCACCGATGGCGCGGAGCGCTGCGACGTGTTCTGCAAACGCCCCCTGGAGGGCGAGAACCCCAATCCTCATGACGCGCACCCCTGGATTGCGCGGAACCATGACCGCCGCTTGGCGGTGCCGATGGCGGGCCGCCTACCAGCCGCGGGAGGCGAGCCGCTCGTTCTCCGGGATTGTCGACATCTCGATGCCGCGCATCGGGTTGCCGAGGCCCTTGGAGACCTCCGCGAGGATCTTGGCGTCAGCGAAGTGTGTGGTGGCCTGAACGATGGCCGCGGCCATCTTGGCCGGGTTGTCGCTCTTGAAGATGCCGGAGCCAACAAAGACGCCCTCGGCGCCAAGCTGCATCACGAGCGCGGCGTCCGCCGGGGTGCTGATGCCGCCCGCAACGAAGTTGACCACGGGCAGCTTGCCATCGGCCGCCACCTGCTTGACCAGCTCGTACGGCGCCTGGAGCTCCTTGGCGGCGACGAAGAGCTCGTCCTCTCGCATGCCCTGGAGACGGCGGATGGCCGCAAGCACGTCGCGCAGCTGGTGGACGGCCTCAACGACGTTGCCGGTGCCGGCCTCGCCCTTGGTCCGCATCATCGCCGCGCCCTCGTTGATCCGGCGCAGCGCCTCGCCGAGGTTTCGGCAGCCGCAGACAAACGGGACCTTGAAGTCGTGCTTGTTGATGTGGTTGCGCTCGTCGGCCGGGGTGAGGACCTCGGACTCGTCGATGTAGTCCACACCCAGCGCCTGGAGGATCTGCGCCTCGACGAAGTGGCCGATGCGCGCCTTGGCCATGACTGGAATGCTCACCGCGGCCATGATCCCCGTGATCATCTCGGGGTCCGACATGCGGGCGACGCCGCCGTTGGCGCGGATGTCCGAGGGGACCCGCTCAAGCGCCATGACGGCACACGCGCCGGCGTCCTCAGCGATACGCGCCTGCTCCGGCGTGACGACGTCCATGATGACGCCGCCCTTGAGCATCTGAGCGAGGCCCTTCTTGGTGGCCCAGGTGGATGTTTCGGTCATGGCTGGTTGGGCTCCCCGAGGAACACGTGAGGGGCCGGGGCACGCGACTTGGCGCGAGGTGCTGGCCCATGCGCGCCGGTTGGGTCCGGCAACGCCCGGGAATTATCGCACGGAGCCCCCGGAGAGCCTGCAGCCGTTCCCGGACGCGGCGTCAGCGACTGTCGATGCGGCTGCGCTCCAGCGCGTCGGCAATCCGGGCGTCCACGCGGGCGTTGTGCTCTTCGATCCACCCGACGAAGTGCGTGTACTGATAGCGCTCCAGAACCACGAGCACTGCAAGGCATCCAAGGACGGCGGGCACCGACCGAAACACGGCCACGACGAGGACTTCCGCAACGATGACAAGGACGCTGGCCCACGCGAACCTACCCTTGCCGATTTGGTTGAGCAACGGGAAGAAGCGATAGATGCCCCAGCGCCAATAGTCGATGCGGGCCTCCACAACGTCTACCCGCTCGGCTTCCAGCCCGTCCAATTCGGCCCGCAACTGGTCCTCGGTCTGCGGTTCCGTGGACCCGAACTCCTGCTCAAACATCGCCCCCTCCGTGCAGCCAGCGGCTAGCGGACAAGCGTGCGCACCACGCCGGACATCAGTGTCGTCGCGCGTCGCGCCGATGTTGGCGAGAGACGGCTCAGCGCTTCCACCAGCTCCAGCACGTCGCCATCAGGCAGGCCGTCAAGCAGCGAGATCAGCCGCAGGATCGTGTCGTCGGGCACCTCGCCCAACAGGCGGAGCCCGCGGGCGAGCTCCGTGGGCTCAAGTCGGCTCACCAGCCCTACCGCGCGGTCAAACAGCCGGACAAACACGAGAAATGTCGCCAGCCATTCGCGCATCCGTGCCAGATCGGGATCACCCGGCGCACGCTCCAGAGCGGCGGTTGTGTCCGCCAGGGTCTTCTCAAGGACCACCACGATGGGGTCGCCCTCACGCACCTTGCGCTCTGCAACAACGCGGCCAAACCAGCGCCAGTGGTCGCCGATGGCCTGGTAGGCGGTGCCCGCGGGTCCGCGCCGGCCAACGCGGCGCGTCTCCGACACACGCTCCACAAGGCCCCACGCCTCGGCCTCGGCAAGGGCCAGGCTGGCGGCGCGATGGGAGAGCCCAAGCGCCTCGCGAACCTCGCGCTCCGTCAGCGGCTCTTGGCGGGCCATCAGATAGGCGTGGACGCGGGCGATTGCGGGGGCCACGCCCCAGGCCGCGCCCATCTCACCCCAGGCGTCCGCCAACTGGCGGCGGATCTCCTCGGCGATGGGGCTGGAGGGCTTCTCAAGCACGTCGGTCACGGCGCTGATCCTACTCCGCGGCCATGCTCGAGATGGCCGGGGTATCGTCCGCGCGATGAAAACGCGTCTCGCCGTCCTGCTCCTCGTGGTGGCCGCGCTTGGTGGCCTGCTGTATGTGGCCGTGCGGCGTCTCGAGCCAACCACGGGTCCGGGTGTTTCCATTGCCCAGGCGGTGCCAGTTGGCCAGACGTCGCTGTCCCTTGGGGTCATCGGCGATTTTGGGTATGCCAACGCGGCCGAGGCATCGGTTGCATCGCTGGTGGCTGGCTGGACGCCGGACGCTGTGGTTGCGCTGGGCGACGACTACTACGCCAACGCCGGCGGGACCGGCGCCACGCGCTACGACCTGACAATCGGCGCCTACTACTGCGCATTCCTGCACGGGGCGACGCCCGGACCCGCGTGTCCAACGGGCGGCACCGCAGACCAGAACCGCTTCTGGTCGGCGCCCGGCAATCACGACTACAGCGACGCGGGCATCGGCAGCTACGCCGGATACTTCGGGTATCCGGGCAACAAGCGGTACTTCTCCGTGCGCATCGGGAGCGTGGAGCTGTTCCTGCTGGACTCGGACATCGCCCTGCGCGACAGCGGCGAGATGGCAGATGAGCGTGCCTGGCTTGCGGCGACGGCGACGGCCTCAACCGCTCGCTGGAAGATCGCGACGTTCCACCAGCCGCCATACTCGTCGGGGAGCAGGCACGGGTCCAGCATCGACATGCGCTGGCCGTTTGCCTCGTGGGGGATCCAGCTTGTGCTGAACGGGCACGAGATCG
>CAIXZV010000587.1 GCA_903924005.1 uncultured Chloroflexota bacterium
CCCAGCCAACCATGCGCAGCACCGATGCCTGGCTCAAGTGCCAGCTGAACTTGGCGCCGCCGATGACGCCGTAGCCGTCAAAGATCGCCAGCGTCCAGAACGTGAGGCGCACCCCGACATAGATCGCCACGGGCACAACGACAATGAGACCCACCAGGAGCAGCGGCAAGGTGGCGGCCATCAGAACGCACACCGCGATGGCGATCACCACCGCAACGCCCGTGAGGATGGCGGCGCCGATGGTCCCCAGCCCGGCGCTGATCACCCAGCCTGCCGTGATGGGTCTTCCGCGCAGGCCAGCGATGGCGATAGCCGCCATGAACCACTCGGCAACCAGCCCCACGAGGCTGGTGGCCAGCGGACCGGCAATCTGCGCCGGCGTCATGACGGGCATGGTGTAGGCGCTCCCCGCACCGCCGGTTGGGAAGAAGCTGCGGGTATCAAGCGACGTTGACGCGAAGACCGCCGAGGCCAGCCCGTTGACGAGCACGACCGCGATGACCGGCAGGATCCACAGCGACCAGCTGGCGCGCCAGTAGCGGCCGGCAACGGCGAGACCGTCGCCGATTGTGATGTGCGCTGGGTGATAGCTGAACCGGATCGACGGCAAGGTTCTCCCCCTTTCTGGGTGCGGGCTGCGCCGTTAGCGTACCGCCCTTGGGCCGTTCGACCCTTACCCTCGTGGCCCTCGCCCGGGTACAGATACTCTTGTGAAGGTGCGCATCGTGGGGCTGCGCCGGCATCGGAGTAGGGGAAGCGTCGCGTGAGCAGCGAGCAAACCGGGACAGGGCAGACGCCGCAGGCAGGCAGCATCGATTTTGCGGCGCTTGCCGAGAACGCGGCCGACGTGGTCCTGCAGACAGACGCCGGCGGCGCGATTGAGTGGGCGTCACGTGGGGCCGCATCGCTTGCCGCTACGGACGCTACCGCCCTGGCTGGCCAGGCCTGCGTTGCCCTCGTGCATCCGGAGGATCGCGCAGGGCTCACGATTGCGTTGCGCGGCGCGCTCTCGGCTGGCCGCTCCCGCACGGATGTCCGCCTGGGATCAGCCGCGGCCGGCTGGGTGTGGCACTCCGTCGTCATCCACCGCATGACAACCGAGGCTGGCCCAAAGCTGGCGGTCTCGGGCCGCTCGGCGGAGCCCCGTCGTGACGCAGGCCCTGTCGGGTCGTCCGGAGGGCGATTGCCTGCGGGGTCAAACCTTTCCGGGGTGCTCACGCAGGCCGATGCGTCGGGTTCTGCGCCAACCGTGTTGCTCATCGACGACGAGCCGCTGGTCCGGGCGACGGCCGCCAGAATGCTCCGAGACCTTGGCTACGATGTTGTCCAGGCCGCCAACGCGGGCGCTGTGCTTGCGCTGGGTGACGAGGAGCTTGCGCGTGTCGCGCTCCTGCTGATCGACATCGTGATGCCCGGCATCGGCGGCGTGCAAGTTGCCGCGATGCTCCACGACCGGCGCCCGGGTCTGCCCACGGTGTTCATGTCGGGGTACGTCCCGGCGGGCGGTCTTGAGGCGGAGTTCCTCCGGCCCGCCACGAGCTTCCTCACAAAGCCCTTCACGAGGCATGAGCTGGCTCTCGCCCTCGAGACGCTGCTGGGTGATGGCGCGGCGCCGGGACCTGCCAACACGGAGTCCTGACCTTTCGGCGGCATACTTCCCGACATGGCTGCCCAGCCCGCCGGCCCAATCCGCGTTCTCCTTGAGATTGCCCCGAAGAAGGCGTTCGCCTCAGCGCTTGACTGGCCGGGCCTCGCCCGTTCCGGCCGTGACGGCGCCGACGCGCTAGCTGCTCTTGCCGCCGCCATGCCCCGGTACGGCGCAATTGCCGAAGCGGCCGAGGCTGCCGAGGCCGCTGCGGCGGCCCGGGTGGCCGGCGTAGCCTTCAACCCACGTGCCCCACTTGTGGTGGCGGAGGAAATCCCCGGCGATGCGGGGACGGCCTTTGGCGTCCCGTCCCTTGTGGCGACGCTGGACCGGGTGCCAACAGCGGCCGCGGATGGCATCAGGCTTGCCGCGCTTGTCGAGGCGTGCTGGGATGCGCTGCATGCTGCGGTCGCCGCTGCGCCGGCGGAGCTGCGCAAGGGGCCGCGCGGGGGTGGCCGTGACCGCGACACGGTGGTGGCCCACGTGATCGACGCCGAGGCCGCGTATGCGGCGGTCATGGGCCTGCGCCACAAGCCCGTTGACCCGGCAGCGGTTGCCGCGATGCGCGA
>CAIXZV010000588.1 GCA_903924005.1 uncultured Chloroflexota bacterium
GCAGTTGGGCCACCCAGCGGACCGCTGGCCTCGGAACGCAACGCGTGGGTCGGCGGGCCGGGGCGGGCCAGACGGCCGGGGCGGGCCAGACGGCCGGGGCGGGCCAGACGGCCGGGGCGGGCCAGACGGCCGGTCAGCCGCCGATCACGCCGTTGCCGGTGATCAGGCTCACGATGACATCAACATCCGTGCTGCCGATGATCCCTTCGTACTTCGCCCGCACAATCCCCTGCCCGTCCACAACAAACGCCCACGGCATCTTCACCGCCGGCCACACGGTGTCACCAAGGCCAAACGCACGGGCCCACTGGTTGAGGGGCGGGTTGGCGATGTCGCCTGACAGCACGGGCTCTTCGGTGATGACCTGGTACTCAAACGGCTCAAGGTGGATGAACACCACGTTGGGCCAGCGGTCCAGCAGGTAGCGAACCATCACAAGGGCCCGCCCGCACAGCGGCGACACCTTGAAGCGGGCCGAGTCAATGATGATCACGTACGGCGAGCCTGCCGCCCGGGCGTCAGACGTGGACGTCTGCGAGAGGCGCGGGTCTGGATCCGGCTGCGTGGTCACGGCTCGGACCACGCCGCCCACATCGGCCAGCGTGGGGGTGTGCACGTCGGGGGCCATGGCGCCAAGGGGTGCCGAAGTGCCCTGGTCCATCGCATCAACCGCGACGGAAGCCGTTCTGCCGTCACCGCTCTGGATCGCCAGCTGCCACTCGCCGGGCGAGGGGATGGTTACGGTCGCCACGTAGTAGACAACCTGTTCGCCCCAGGGCTTCACCGCCACGGCTCGGACTGGCCCGCCTGCCGCGGCGCCGCCAGCGCCCGTGACGGTCACATCAATCGGCACCGTGCCGTCAAGCAGCCTGCCCGTGCCATCGCCCACGGTGAGGATCACGGGGCTTGGGCCGCCGGCCCAGACGGCCGATGAGATGACGCGGGCCACGAGTGCGCCCGGGACGGCCGACGGGGTAGCCGTTGCCGGAGCCGACGTGGGCGTACCGCCGGTTGGGGCCGCGGTTGCAGGCGCGTCCGTGGGCACAGGCGTTTCGGCAAGCAGCGCCTTGAGCGCGGCGGTGACCGGCCCGGCCTGCGTGCCGAACGGGAAGTGGGCGCGAAGACGGCCCTGGGCGTCAACAAGATAGAGGTCAGCCGTGTGGGCCATCGCGTAGCCGCCGGCTGCGTCCGTCTCAATCTTGGCGTACTTGACGCCCCAGCCTTGCGCGTTCTGCTGGATCTCATCGGGCGTGCCCGAGAGCCCGGTGTAGAACGGCGGCAGGTACTTGAGATACGACTTCATCGCGGGCGTGTTGTCGCGCTCAGGATCGATGGACACAAAGACCGCTCGTGGTCCTGCGCCCGCGGCCGCAACGGACTCGTTGACGATGCCAACCGTGGCCGGGCAGACGTCGGGGCAATGGGTGTAGCCAAAGAACACCAGGACTGGGTGACCCCGAAGGCTGGTCAGCGAGAAGGACTGGCCATCCTGATCGGTCAACGTGAGCGGCGGCGCGGCCTTGACGCTGGCGTACGTGAAGTTGGACGGGTTGGGCGTGGGGCTGGCGGACGCTGTGCCGGATCGCGCGATGAAGACCACCGCGAGCAGCCAGACCGCAAGCACGCCAAGGCCCGCCAGCATGATGCCGCCAAGGATGGCGCCGCGGCGATCCGTGGAGGCGGCGGGTCCGGTCACCTGCGGCTCAGCCACCCTTGACCTCCGCCGTCGTGCGCACCACCCCCGCCTGCTCAAACGTGAGGACCAGCCCGATGGAGCCGCCCACGACAAGGTCCTTCGTGACCCCGGTGAGCATCACGTGATAGCCGCCGGCCTTGAGCTCCACGCTCCCGCCCGCCGGGATGGTGATGGAGTCCGTGTGCGCCATGCCGGTCATGCCGCTGGCGTCCGTTGAGGTCTTGTGGAGCCCTGCGGTCTGGGCATCGGGCGTGGAGACGCCCACCAGCACGTCGTCTCGGCTGCCCGGGTTTGACACCGTGAAGTACGCCGCGGTCTCACCGCCAGCCGGCGCCGGCCGAACCCAGGCGCCCGTGACGATGACGCCGCCCGACGAGCTTGCCGAACCGCAGGCGCCCAGCGCAAGGACAAGGGCGATGAGGACCGAAACGAGGACCGCCGCGCGGCGCGAGGACATGGCTGGCTCCGTGGTGACACGATTGACGCTCGGAACGCACCCATCGTACGGCGAAGCCGCCTTCTGCCGTCCCGACATGCGAGGATCGCGCCGCGCTACGAGATCGTCCGCTCCGCCGCCGATGCCCGCCGCTGCGCCGAACTGGCGGCCCTGGCTGTTTGCCAAGGAGGCCATCACGCTTGACCGATTGTCCGGTGGGCGGCTGGTGCTGCCTGTGGGCATCGGCACGCTTGACGACCACGAGTTTGGCGCCGCAGGCGAGCCCGTGGAGGCGCGGGTGCGCGTCCAGCGGCTTGACGAGGTCCTGGCAATCACGGCGGGTCTGGCCGGCGGGGAGCCGTTTGGGTTTGACGGCGAGCACTACCGGCTGGCGCCGCTGACGCTGCGGCCGCAGGCCGTCCAGCAGCCGCAGATCCCCGTGTGGCCCATCGGCGAGTGGCCGCATGAGCGCACGCTGGAGCGCGCCCTGCGATGGGACGGGATGGTACTGCAGGCTGCTGCAGGCGCCAGCAGGCCGCGCCGCCAGCGAGCCCGCGCTCATCGCTGAGGTGGCCGCCTACATCGGCAGCCATCGCAACCCTGCGGATGCCGGTCGCCCGTTTGCGTTGATCGTGGACGGCACCACGGCTGGCGTCGATCGCGCTGGCGCAGCCGCGATCACGAGCGCGGCCGCCAAGGCCGGGGCAACCTGGTGGATTGCGGCGGACTGGTCTGAGGAGGGCAAGCCCCGTCTGACAGAGCGGATTGCCGCGGGACCGCCGAAGGCGCGCTAGCCGCTACTCGCGCCCGAGCAGCACGTCCAGCCGGCCGCGGCGGATCCAGATGGCAAGGGCCACGAAGAAGCGGGCCACCAGCGAGGCGCCATACGTGGCGCACCAGATGCAGACCGCGTGCAGGATGAACATCTGGACCGAGAGGAAGTAGATCTCGAAGACCACGCCCACGAGCGACAGCCCGTAGTGGAGGTCGAGCAGCCCGGGCTTGTCGGTGCGGACCCACACGACGGCCAGCGCAAGCAGCGTCACCGACAGGATCACGCCGAACACGGCCACCGGGATGCCGCCGATCCGGGCGTACGAGCTCATCGCCACGGTCTCGCAGCCGTGGAACGGGCCGCAGGACGGGATCCCGTTGCCCAGCTCCACCCACGAGAGGTAGCCCGCCACCAGCAGCCCGACAACGTCGAGGACGGCGAGGACGACACCGGGGTGCGTGCGCCGAATGCGCTGCGTGAAGGCGGACATCGGGTACCTGCTGCTTCGCTCGGAAGTGGTGTCCAAGTCTAGGCCCGGCGCCGCGCCCGTGCCGTGGACCCGACCGCGCCCCTGCCTGGGGGCCCGTCCCGGGGGGCCATGGGTCCCCGCCCGATCCACCCCCGGTGCCCCCATCGCGCGCCGTGTGGCCCGTCACGCGCGCGGTGTACCGGGGCACCCTTGTACATGCGGCACCACACGCCGTCAGCCATCATGCCGTCAAGCTTGACCGCCCGCACGCATCCGAGGCCCCGAATGACCGCCAACACCGACCACGCCGACGCCCCGCCCGAGCGCAACCCGCTTGACGCGATCTTCCACCCGCGTTCTGTCGCGGTGGTGGGCGCCACCGAGAAGGAGGGTTCGGTTGGCCGGACCATCCTGTGGAACCTGCTGAGCTCCCCCTTTGGCGGCACGGTCTACCCGGTCAACCCCACGCGCCCGGCCATCCTGGGCGTGAAGGCGTACCCGTCCATCACGTCCATCGGGGAGCCCGTTGACCTTGCGGTCATCGTCACCCCAGCCAAGTCCGCGCCGGGCCTCGTTGAGGAGTGCGGCAAGGCGGGCATCAAGGGCGTGATCATCATCAGCGCCGGCTTCAAGGAGGTTGGCGCCGAGGGCGTGGAGCTGGAGCGCCAGGTGCTGGCCGCAGCGCGCCGCTACGGGATCCGTGTGGTTGGCCCCAACTGTTTGGGCATCATGAACCCCATCGGGCGGTTCAACGCCACGTTTGCCGCCGGCATCGCCAAGCCCGGCCGCGTTGGCTTTATCAGCCAGTCCGGGGCGCTCCTCACGGCCATCCTTGACTGGGCCGCGCACGAGGATGTTGGCTTCTCCAGCATCGTCAGCCTTGGCTCCATGCTGGACGTGGGCTGGGGCGACGTCATCGACTACCTGGGCGACGACCCGGACACGGACAGCATCGTCATCTACATGGAGACCATCGGCGACGCCCGGGCGTTCCTCAGCGCGGCGCGCGAAGTGGCACTCCACAAGCCCATCATCGTGATCAAGCCCGGCCGGACCATGCAGGCGGCCAAGGCAGCGGCCTCCCACACAGGCTCGCTCACAGGGTCAGACGACGTCCTGGACGCTGCGTTCCGCCGCGCCGGCGTCCTGCGGGTGAACTCCATCAGCGAGCTGTTTGAGGTCAGCGAGATCCTGGCCAAGCAGCCTCGGCCCCGCGGCCGGCGCCTCAGCATCGTGACCAACGCGGGCGGCCCGGGCGTCATCGCTACGGACGCGCTCATTGGCGGCGGCGGCGAGCTCAGCGAGATCAGCGACGAGACCATGGAGCGCCTCAACAAGGTGCTGCCGGTGGTCTGGAGCCACAACAACCCCATCGACATCATCGGCGACGCCCCGCCCGAGCGGTACGCGCAGGCCCTTGAGGTGGCCGCCGCAGATCCCGAGACGGACGGTCTGCTGGTCATCCTCACGCCCCAGGCGATGACGGACCCGACGGCCACCGCCCGTGCGCTCGTCAAGCACGCCCACATCGAGGGCAAGCCAGTCCTGGCCTCCTGGATGGGCGGCGAGGATGTGGCGGAGGGTGCCGCCATCCTGCGGGCCGCCGGCATCCCCACGTTTGCCTACCCGGACACGGCCTGCGTCCTGTTCAACTATCTCTGGCAGTACGACGCAAACCTGCGCTCGCTCTACCAGACGCCTCGTCTGCCAGTTGCGCCCGAGCGCGGCGAGTTCCGCGAGGAAGTGGACCGGATCATTGCGGAGGTCTCGGCCGAGGGACGCACCCTGCTCACGGAATACGAGAGCAAGAAGGTCCTGGCGGCCTACGGCATCCCCATCACGGACACCGAACTGGCCACGACGCCCGATGAGGCCGTTGCTGCCGCCGACGCGATTGGCTACCCCGTGGTGGCCAAGCTGCTGAGCCGGACCATCACCCACAAGACCGATGTGGGCGGCGTGGTGCTCAACCTGCGCGACCCCGATCAGGTCCGCGAGGCGTTTGAGCGTATCCGCGCCTCGGTTGCCCAGAAGGTGGGCGAGGAGCACTTCGAGGGCGTCACCATCCAGCCGATGATCAACTGGACCGGCTATGAGCTGATCGTGGGGTCAAGCCCGGATCCGCAGTTTGGCCCGGTGCTGCTGTTTGGCATGGGTGGCCAGCTGGTTGAGGTGTTCAAGGACCGGGCGCTGGCGCTGCCGCCGCTCAACACCACGCTTGCCAAGCACCTGATCGACGAGACCAAGATCAGCCATGCGCTGCGGGGTGTGCGGGGACGCAAGCCAATTGACCGAGAGGTCCTGGCCGCGCTGCTGGTGCGGTTCAGCGAGCTTGTGGCCGAGCAGCCGCGCATCGCGGAGATCGACATCAACCCGCTGCTTGCGTCGCCCGAGCGCGTCATTGCGCTGGATGCGCGCGTGGTCCTGCACCCTGCATCGATTGCCGATGCGGATCTGCCGCGTCTGGCCATCCGCCCGTACCCGCACGAGTACCAGCGTGAGGCGACAACCGACGACGGTGTGGCGATCGGCGTCCGGCCCATTCGGCCTGAGGACGAGCCCGCCATGGCGCGCTTCCACGCGTCGCTCTCCGACGCCACGGTTCGCGCCCGGTATGGGAAGGACCGCTCGCTGGCCGAGCGGAGCGCCCACGAGCGTCTCGCCCGGATTTGCTTTGTGGACTACGACCGCGAGTTTGCCATTGTGGCGGAGGCGCCCGGGATGACCGGCGGCGTGGCCACGCCGGAGATTGCCGGTGTTGCGCGGCTGAGCCGGGTGCACGCCACCGATGACCGGATGCTCACGATGGTGGTTGCAGACGCCTGGCAGCGGCGCGGGGTTGGGGCCCAGATCGTGAAGCTGGCCGTCCAGGTGGCGCGGGGCGAAGGCGTAGAGCACTTGATCAGCGAGCTGTCCCCGGGGAACGCCGGCATGCGCGAGCTGTTGGCCGACGAGGGCTTTGCGTTCGAGGACAAGGGCTCCGTGCTGGTGGCGTCGCTCGCGATCCGCTAGCGGGCCGGCCGTCCACCCGTCGGACGGGTGAACGGTTGCGTGGCGGAACGATCCACCC
>CAIXZV010000589.1 GCA_903924005.1 uncultured Chloroflexota bacterium
CCCGCCCCGCGCCGCGCCCCGCCCCGCGCCGCGTCCCGCCGCCCCGCGCATCAGCGCCCCGCGCTCGGCGCCGAGCCCCGCCCCGCGCCACGTATCCCCACTTTTCACTAGGAATGAACAGCTCTGGCGCTGGGGACCCGGTCTGTTCACTCCTAGTGAACATTGGCGTCGTTCGTGGCACGGGGGACCGTTGGATTTCACAAGGATTGAACATCTGGGCCCGCGTCGCCCGGTCAAGTCCCAGTGCGTGGTGTAACAGCGCGTCGTCCTCGCGCCGGATCGATCAGCTCGCCAGCATCAGCGCCGGGCCCACCTCCCTCAGGTCGATGACGGCGTCGATGAGCACCATCGACTCGGGCCGGAAGTAGCAGCGGCCGTCCTGCCACTCGTCGTCCTGCTCGGCGAGGACCATGCCGACGAGGCGGACGACCGAGGCCCGGTTGGGGAAGATCCCGACGACCGCGGTCCGGCGCTTGATCTCCTTGTTGAGCCGCTCCTGGGGGTTGGTCGAGCGGATCCGGCTGCGGTGGAGCTCGGGGAACGTGAAGTGCGCCAGGAGGTCGGGCTCGGCGTCGGCGAGCAGCCGGGCGACGGCCGGCATGCGCGGCTCGAGCGTGGCGATGACCCGGGAGCACTCGGCGCGGGCCGACGCCTCGTCGGGCTGCTCGAGCACGGCCCGGATGGCCGAGGCGACCATGCTCCGCGCCGAGCGGGAGACGAGGTCCTGCGCGTTGCGGGTGAAGTGGACCCGACAGCGCTGCCAGCCCGAGCCCAGGAGCTGCTCGCGGACGGCCTTGACGAGGCCCGCGTGGTCGTCGCTGATGACGAGGCGGACGCCCCTGAGGCCGCGCTCGACGAGGGAGCGGATGAACGCCGGCCAGGCGCTGCCCTCGTCGTTGCCCGGGCTGAGCTCGAGGCCCAGGATCCGCCGCTCGCCCGAGCCGGCGACGCCGGTCGCGACCAGGGCCGCCATCGACACCACACGCCCCTGCTCGCGGACCTTGAGGTACGTCGCGTCGAGCCAGACATAGGGGTACGCCTCGCCGGCGAGCGAGCGGCCCCGGAAGGCCGCGACCTCGGCGTCGAGCCCTGCGCAGATCCGGCTCACCTCGCTGCGGCTGATCCCCTCGAGCCCCAGCGCGCGGACGAGGTCGTCGACGCGGCGCGTGCTGACGCCCAGCACGTACGCCTCCTGGACGACCGCGAGCAGGGCGCGCTCCGCTCGCCGGCGCGGCTCGAGCAGGGACGGGAAGTAGGAGCCGTCGCGGACCTTGGGGATCGCGAGGCCGATGGTGCCCACCCGGGTGTCCCAGCGGCGGTCGCGGTACCCGTTGCGCGACGTCAGCCGGCGGTCCGGGTCGCGCTCGCCCTTGGGCAGTCCCGTGAGCTCGCTGACCTCCGCCTCCATCACCGCCTGGGCGAGCACCCGCACGCCCTCGCGCAGGAAGTCCGGGTCGCCGTCCGCGGTCGCCTTGCGCAGCATCTCGAGCAGCGCCATCCTGTCCTCGGCCATCGTGGTGTCCTTTCGTGTCGTCGGTTCCTAGCCAGACGACGCGAGGATGACGCGATGGCCGCTCTCGTTCACGGCCCCTCCGCTGTTACACCAACTCTAGGGACACGACCGCGCACCGCGGGCCCCGGGAAGACCTCGGCAACGCACCGCGGGCCGCCCATCCACGTGGCGGCATACATGGGTTGCATACGCCA
>CAIXZV010000590.1 GCA_903924005.1 uncultured Chloroflexota bacterium
CGCGTTCACGTTGTCGCGCCCGTACCGGAGGTCAACGCTCTGCGTCAGGCGGTTGTCGGAGATGGACATCATGAGCTTGAGCCCGTTGGCAAGGGTGGTTGTCGACTGGTTCGACGGCGCGTTGGCGTAGTCCAGCGGGCAGACATCCTTGTTCGTGGGGTCCGTGGGCTTGTACCAGTACGTGAGCGCCTTGGAGAGGGCGTCGTTGCCGATCTGGACCTGGAACTCCGCGTACAGGTTGTAGAGCGCCTTGATTCCCGACGCCGGCTCGTAGGTTGTGGAGGGCGCCAGCGCAATCTGGGCGCTGCCGCCAATCTGCCGCACGTAGAACCCAAAGGTTGCGCCAGAGAGGCCTTGCTGCGTGTAGCCGGTCTGCAGGACGTTCCAGACCCGGCGCGGTTCAGCGGCCAGGTTGTCCACCATAACCGCCGCGTACACCGTCTGCGAGAACCCGTTGAGGTACGGGACCATCCTCGAGATCCGTGCTCCGTTTGTGTCCGCCAGCCGCTGCATCTGCGTGGCGTCCCACCCGAGATACCACCACCAGGCGACGTTGTCGGCGCCGGTTGCCGAGATCATCGCGGCGTCGAAGTTGCCGTTGCCCTCGGGCTCGAGGTCGATGAGGCGCATGTTGTTGGCGCTCGCGAGGGTGGCGAGGTTGGACACGGACTGGTTGACCCACCACATCCACGTGCGCTGGTCGGCCCCCGTGTTGCCAACCATCAGGACGTCATACGTGCCGGCGGAGGTTGGATCGGCGATCACCGAGGTAATGCTCGCGTTGTTGGCCTGCCAGTCCAATGTGGCCTCGGACGTGGTGATCCCCACGTACCACCACCAGCTCCGTGCATAGACGCCGGTGTTTGAGACCAGCACCACGTTGACGGTGTCATCGCTGTTTCGCTGCAGCGAGATGATCCGCGCGTTGTTGACCGAGGCGAAGTTGCTGATGTCGAGCACGGATGCGTGGACGTACCACCACCAGGCGGGTGCAGCGTAGGCGCCCGCGTTCTTCACTGCGGTGGCCGTGTAGGTGCCCGACGAGTCAGCCTTCACATCGACAAGGCGATATGTCGACCCGAGCAACGTCGTGATCTCAGACGTTGACTTGCCCGTCCAGGTGGCCCACGCCGTCGGAGCGGTGACGTACTCATCACCCGTGGCGGACGTGGTGTCAGCGTGGGCGACGCCCGCCGTCGACGCCAGGACGAAGACACTGAGAACGGTGGCAGCAACCTGTCGCACCAGCCGATGAACAAGGAAGGATCTGCGGGGCACGGCAAAGCTCCTTATCCGCGTCGGCGCGGCGCACATGTCGCCGGGACGCGCTCAGGGGCCGCCACGACGGGACGCGGGGCTGGCCGCGGGCATCATCCCCTACTCCGGCCATATGCGCTTGGCGCGCGGTGCTCCGCGCTAGATCCCGATGGAGAAGCGCCGGTCCTTGACCAGCCGGGTCGACACGACCTTCGCTGCGCTGTAGCGCTCGCCGACGATCTGCCGCAGCAGGCGCTGGGCGGCGTACTCGCCGGCGTGTGCGCGGTCGAATACAGCAACCAGGTCCGGACGGTCGATGGCGAACTGCTGCACCCGCTCGTCATGAAACG
>CAIXZV010000591.1 GCA_903924005.1 uncultured Chloroflexota bacterium
CCTTCACCGCGCCGGACTCGATCAGCCTGCGCATCGGCGTTCCGTGACCGGCCAGGACGCCCCAGTCCTCGTTGGCCGTGTCGGCGTGGGCGTCAAAGTGGACGATGCCGATGGAGCCCGGGCGCCGGACGTCGGCAACTGCTGTGGCGGACGGCCAGGTGATGGAGTGGTCGCCGCCCAGCACGATGGGGATGGCGCCGCTGGCAGCCACCTCGCGGACCTTCTTGTAGATCACCGCGTGGGCGCGCTCAATCCAGGACGGGACGATGGGCGCGTCGCCGGCATCAACCACGTTGAGGATCTCAAACGGCTCGACGCCAAGCTGGAGCGAGTGGATGGATCCAGAGGTGTACTGGGCCTCGCGGATGGCCCGCGGGCCAAACCGGGCGCCGGGACGATGACTCACGGCATCGTCAAACGGGGCGCCAACGATGGCGACGTCCACGTTGCGGGCGCGCAGTTGGGCGGCATCAGTGACGTACGGCAGACGCATAAACGTCGGCATGCCGACGTAGGTGGGCAGGTCGAAATCGCTGAACGACTCAAACTCGCGATCCCAGCCGTTGCGCGCCGCGAAGTCGATGTCACCCTCCTGGTGGGGACGATCGGCCACGGTGTTCCTCCGGAGACGTGCAAGCCCGGCGGCGGTCACGGGACCGTCCAGAGGTGCATCGCCTTGCTCCAGGGCGCCGCCGGTTCGGAACAACGTCCAGCGGGGCGCGCCGGGCCGCATGGTACCCGTTTGCGGGGCCGTCTGGCTCGCGATGGCCCGTCACGTGCGGCGGACTACCCCTGACGCCGGAAGACGACGATGTCCTCACCATCGCCCTCATAGTCCGGATAGGCCGTGACGCCGTAGACGTGCGCCGTTCCCGGCCCATCATCCACGTGAAACCCCAGCGCCTGGTGAAAGGCGATGGACTGGCGATTGCCAGCCCAGGTGATCGCCCGCAGCCCGCGGACGCCGCGGCGGCCCAGATCGTCGGCAAAGGCCCCATAGAGCTGGCGACCAAGCCCGCGTCGCCGCCAATTGGGGTTTGTCGCAACCATGTGGACGTAGCCCAGGGCAGGATCGTCCGGGCTGATGAAGCCAATCAGGAACCCGGCGAGCGCCCCGTCCGGTGTCTCCGCAATCCACGACGTTCCCGTGAAGTGCTGGAGCCAGAGCCGAGGCAGCAGGTGGCGCAAGCGACGGCCACCCCACCAGTCATCAACGACTCGGATCAGCCGGGCGTGGTCTGACTCCGCCGGTCGGCGCAGCCGGATCTCGCCGTCAGGCAGGGCCACGCCCTGCGCCCTACGCCCTACGCCTCGCCGCGGAACTCGCGCCAGGCGGCCGCAACACGGCCGGGATCCAGGAGCAAGTCCAGCGCCGTCTGCGCCACCAGCGTCGCCGCCACCAGCACGGTTCGGTC
This sequence comes from uncultured Chloroflexota bacterium, assembly GCA_903924005.1. Classification (GTDB taxonomy): domain Bacteria; phylum Chloroflexota; class Limnocylindria; order Limnocylindrales; family CSP1-4; genus CAIXZV01. Next base: position 1,416 of record CAIXZV010000591.1, read on the forward strand.
CGCGCGGGGTGTGGCCGCGGCGTCGCGGAACTCGATGGTGTGGCCCGGGATGGAGTGATCCGCAATGGCGAGATCCGGGTGGATGGCAGGCACCGCCCACGACACGTTGGCCATGTCGGTGGAGCCCGACGTTGGATCCTTGCCCTGGTCCTCGATGCCAAGCGCCGCCGCATTTGCCACCCAGAGGTCGGCAAGGGTTCGGTTGTGCTTCATCGTGCTGGCAAAGCCCGAGAATTCCACGGTCACCTGGACGTCGGCGGCCTTGGCCGCGGCCTCGCAGAGGTCAGCAAAGCGGGCCTTCATCACCTCGTAGTACACCTGATCCGCCGAGCGGACCATGAACCAGGCCTTCGTCCGCGACGGGATGATGTTGGCGGCCGTGCCGCCCTCCTGGATCACGCCGTGGACGCGGCAGTGCGTCGGGAGCTGCTGACGCCAGAGGCCAACCGAGACAAAGAGCTGGATCATCGCGTCCAGAGCGTTGCGCCCCATCCACGGGTCGCTGGCCGCATGGGCGGCGAAGCCCGTGAACGTAACCACCACGTCCTCCGACGCAAGCGGCGCCGTCTCCACGTGATTGCGGTCACACGGGTGGTAGAGGAGCGCCGCGTCCAGACCTGCAAACAGACCGTCCTGCAGCATGATCTCCTTGCCGCTCCCCCGCTCCTCTGCCGGGGTGCCAAGGAAGACCACCTCGCCCGCCCAGCTGTCGCGCACCGCGGCAAGCGCAATCGCCGCGCCCACGCCCGACGCCGCCATGGTGTTGTGCCCGCAGCCATGGCCCAGACCCGGAAGGGCGTCGTACTCCGCGAGCACGCCAATCTTGGGGCCGTTGGGACCCTTGCCGCCCGTGATGCGGCCGCGGACCGCCGTCTCCAGGCTGCCCACCGGCCGCTCAACCGTGTACCCGTGGCGCTCGATTGCTTCCGCCACCCACGCCGCCGCAAGGCGCTCTTCAAACGCGGGCTCTGGGTTTGCGTGGATACGGTGCGACAGGTCAAGCAGTTCGGTGCTCGCGGCCTCCACGGCAGCGGCCACACGGGCCTTCACGTCGCTGAACGGCTCGGCAGGGGAAAAGCTGGTGAGGGGCAGGGCGTCAGCCACGGGGTCTCCTAGCGTTCGGCAGAAAGGGTGATCTCGGCCAAGACGAAGATAGCGGCCAGGAACAGGACGATGGGGAGGCCAAACGCGTCCACAACGCGCAGCACCACAAGCGTTGCGACCAGCAGGCCAAGCCACCCCCCACGCCGGAGCGCCCGGACCCAGTCGCCCCGGTACGCGATACGGCGATGCCGAGCGAACACCAGCAGCCACGCCAGCGGCGCCGCGGATAGCCCGGCGGCGATGCCCATCAGCGCGGCACCGGTGTACCCGGCGGCGTGATCGATGAACGGGTCACGCGTGGCAACCACGACGCCCACAGCAATCCATGCCGCGACAGCCAAGCCAAGCAGCACCACGTTTGCGAACCGGTCGCGCAACTCCATGCCGCCGAGTGTACGGGCGCATGCTGCCCGATGCGTGCCCGTTGGTGGCCGTGTCCGGATTGCCTCAGCGCCCTGCGGCCGCCTCCAGCGAGGCCAGAGCGCCCGGCAGGAAGGCGATGTCCGCAATCTCCAGGTCCGCCTCCACGGACGTATCGCGCTCACTGTCCGGCAGCGGCGAGTCTGCAGGTCGGGCCGTGAGCCACGCGGCTTGCCAGCCCGCTCGCTTGGCACCCACGACATCGGCCGCCCAGTCATCGCCCACATGCAGCACCGCATCCGCTGGCGGGTTGCCGAGCGCCTCCATTGCGGCAGCGAAGATCCCCGGATGCGGCTTGATGGTGCCCACGCGCTGCGACACGACGATTGCCCGCAGCTGCGGGGTCCAGCCGGCGGCCTCTGCGTAGCGGTCAATGGTGGCTGCCAGCGGCCAGTTCGACAGGATGGCCACGCTGTATCGCGCGGCAAGCTCGCGGATCACCCCGGCTGCCGCAGGGTGTGGCGGCACCGCCGCGACAAACGCCCCCGAGTAGACATCCACGGTCCAGGC
>CAIXZV010000592.1 GCA_903924005.1 uncultured Chloroflexota bacterium
GGCCCGAAGGCCGTGGAGTTCTCGCGGCGCCTCCGCCAGTCCGTCGCCTCGATGGCGCAGCCCGGACAGCTCTTTGAGGACCTTGGCATCACGTACATCGGCGTGATGCCCGGTCACGACCGGCCGTTCCTCGAGGAGACGTTCCGCCGTGCGCTGACGCTCAACGAGCCTGTGCTTGTCCACGTCCGGACGCAGAAGGGCAAGGGCTACCGGCCCGCGGAGATTGACCAGACGTCGTTCCATGGTGCCGCGCTGCCGCCCATCCAGATTGAGCCCGCGGACGGCTACGCGAGCGCCGTGGGGGCAAACGGGGAGGGGATGGGCTCCGGTGCCGCCGGCGGCTCGTCGATGACGCGGTCGCGCGATGCCGGCGCGGGGGCGCCTCCGTCGTCGTCCGTGATGTCGGATCGGCGCGGCGGTCACGCCCACGGGACTGGCGACGCGGCAACGCAGCCCGCAGGCGCACCGGCGCCAGCCGCCGCGCCCGCTCCGGACACCGGCAAGGTTGGCAACTACACGGCGTTCTTCGCCCGCGAACTCGTGGCGCTTGGCGCTGAGGACGAGCGGATCGTTGGCATCACCGCCGGCATGCCAACGGGGACGGGGCTGTCCAAGTTCCAGGCCGCCTACCCAGACCGGTTTATCGATGTCGGGATCGCCGAGCAGCACGCAGTGACCCTTGCGACAGGGCTTGCCCTGGCGGGCCTTCGGCCGGTGGTGGCCTTGTATTCCACGTTTCTGCAGCGCGCCTTTGACCAGACTGTCCACGACGTGTGCCAGAACGATGTCCCGGTCGTGCTTGCCGTTGACCGCGCGGGCCTCGTGGGCGAGGACGGCACCAGCCATCAGGGGATGTTCACGATCCCTGCACAGCGGATGCTGCCAAACCTGGTGATCGCGAGCCCCAAGGACGAGCAGGAACTCCGATCGCTCATGCGGACCGCGTTTGCGCAGGACCACCCCTTTGCCCTGCACTACCCGCGTGACGCCGGGTTTGGTGTGCCGGAGCAGGAGCCCGTGGCGCTGCCCGTGGGCAAGGGCGAGTTGCTTCGCGAAGGCACGGATGTCTTGCTTGTGGCGTTTGGCCCCATCGTCAACCGGGCGCTGGCGGCCGCCGATCTCCTCGGCACACAGGGCTGGTCCGTTGGCGTGATCAACGCCCGTTTCGCCAAGCCGCTTGATCGCGAGCTGATCCTTGCGCACGCCCGGAATGCTCGTCTGGTGGTGACCCTTGAGGAGAGCGTCGTCACGGGCGGGTTTGGCTCTGGGGTCCTTGAGGCCATCGAGGAGGCGCGGATCACAGATCCCGCGCTGCGCGGCGTCCAAGTGCGGATCATCGGCATCCCGGGGGACCGCTTCGTTGATCACGGCGCCGTCACGGATCTGCGCAGGCTCATCCGCATCGATGTCGCAGGGATCGCGGCGCAGATCACCGAGACGGCGGCAGCGCTCGGGATGTCTCCCGCTGCCAGCGTCAACGGCTAGACGGCTGGCAGCGCTGGCGGCCGCTGCGGGCATGCAAGTCCGCGCGAAGCCGACTGTGCCACGATAGCGCCATGGCGACCCCGGTAGCCCGTCGCGTCAGGCTGGACCAACTCCTTGTGGAGCGTGGTCTCGCCCCAACACGCTCGCAGGCGCAAGCGCTTGTCATGGCGGGCAGGGTCTCCGTCGGGGAGGGCGAGAGCGCGCGGAAAGACCGCAAGGCGGGGGATCTGATCGGCCACGGCGTTCCCGTCACCGTTGCGGCGGGGAACACATGGGTGTCGCGCGGCGCCCACAAGCTGCTCGCAGCGCTTGACGCCTTTGCGGTTGACCCCGCGGGTCTCATTGCGGCGGATATCGGCGCCTCCACCGGCGGCTTTACAGACGTGCTGCTCGCCCGCGGCGCGGCGCGGGTGTATGCCATTGATGTGGGTTATGGGCAGCTGGCGGAGCGGCTGCGCCACGACACGCGCGTCGTGTCGATGGAGCGGGTCAATGCGCGGACCGCGACACCCGCGCTCCTGCCGGAGCCCGTGGATCTCGTGGTGATCGATGTGTCGTTTATCTCGCTCGGCCTCGTCCTGGCACCGGTGTGCTCGCTCCTTCGGAACGGGCGTGGTCCCATCCTCGCGCTTGTGAAGCCGCAGTTTGAGGCGGGCAAGCGCGATGCGAAGGGCGGCGTTGTCCGGGACCCGGAGATCCACAAGCGAGTGCTGCGAGATGTGGTCGCCCAGGCGTCTGCGCTGCACATCGGGACAAGGGGCGTTGTCGCATCGCCCATCCAGGGTCCGGAGGGAAACCGGGAATTCATGGCATGGTTTGCCGCTGGACCCGGCTGCGCTGAGATTGACGAGCGGATTGAAGAAGCTGTCGCCGCCGCGTGGGAGGGAGCCGCATGACGATGAGCCGGATCGGGTTTGCGTACAACCCAACCAACGAGGCAGCACTTGAGCTTCGGGAGCGTGCGGCTGGCTGGTGCCACATGCGCGGCGTGGACCACTGGGCGTCGCCTGCGGGTGACCTTGAGGCGCTGCTGCTCGAGCTGCCAACCACCGGGGTGCTGGTCGTGCTGGGTGGTGACGGAACGATGCTTCTGGCCGCCCGGGCGGTTGCCGTCATCGATGTGCCCATCCTTGGGGTGAACCTGGGCAAGGTTGGGTTCTTGGCGATGGCCGAGGCGCATGACCTTGAGGCCGTTCTTGAGAAGCTGATGCGCGGGGAGTTCGCCCTGCGTGAGCGGATGGCGCTGAGCGGGGCCATCCTGCCTGCCGGCAGACCCACCGATGAACGGTTTAGCGCACTGAACGACATCGTGGTTGCACGAGGGTCGCTGGCGCGTGTGTGCCGTTTGGACGTCGCCATCGACGAGTCCCACCTCGCCACCTTTGTGGCTGACGGGCTGGTTGTGTCCAGTCCAACAGGTTCAACGGGCTATAGCTTCTCAGCTGGGGGCCCAATCCTGGACCCGCAGAGCCGAAACCTTGTGGTGACCCCCATCGCCGGGTACCTCTCGGCCATCAGGTCGGTTGTGGTGTCGCCGCGCCAGGTTGTCCGGTGCCGTGTCGTAGACGCCTACGAGGCACTCGTGTCCATCGATGGTCGTGAGGACAGGCGGATCGCCGTTGGGGATGTTGTGGAAGTGCGGGCAATGGAGCGTCCAATCCGGTTTGTGGAGCCCGTCGGCACGCTGCCCTTCTGGGATCTGCTGCGGACCAAGGTGGAGCTCCTGCCA
>CAIXZV010000593.1 GCA_903924005.1 uncultured Chloroflexota bacterium
GCTGATGCGGCGTGGCGAGATCCGTGAGGTTGATCTTGAGCCCGGCCGCGGGTCAGAGGCGGACAAGCGCCGGCCCGCGATCCTCGTCAGCAACGACGCCGCCAACACCACGGCGGCGCGTCTCGGTCAAGGGGTCGTGACGGTCGTGCCTGTGACATCAAACGTCAACAAGGTCTACCCGTTTCAGGTGCTACTGCCAGCGGTGGCCACGGGGCTGCCGTACGACTCGAAGGCACAGGCTGAGCAGGTTCGCTCAATCGCGGTGGAGCGGGTCGGCGACCGCATCGGGTTCGTCCCGCCGTATCTCCTGGATGCCGTCGAGGAGGCCCTCCGACTGCACCTGGGGCTGTGACCGGCGCGCGTCCATGCCGTTCGGCCGTTTCGCTCGTATCCTGCAGCCTTGGGCAGGTTCGCATAGCGCGAGGGCACAGTTCTCCAGATGAGCTTCGATGTCGCCGCTGATGCCTATGACAGCTTTATGGGCCGGTATTCGCGGCTCCTGTCGGCCCAGTTGGCCGACTTCGCCTCTGTTCGCGAGGGCCAACGGGCGCTCGATGTCGGCTGCGGTACGGGCGCGCTGACCGGCGAACTGGTGAAACGGCTGGGTCCGGCGCAGGTTGCGGCCGTTGACCCGTCCGCGCCATTCGTGGCGGCGACCGAGGCGCGCTATCCGGGCGTTGACGTGCGGCAAGCCGGCGCGGCCGACATGCCGTTTGACGACGCCTCGTTTGACGTCGTGCTGGCGCAGCTTGTCGTCCACTTTCTGCCGGACCCCGTGGCGGGACTCGCCGAGATGCGCCGTGTGACCAAGCGCGGCGGCGTGGTTGCTGCGTGTGTGTGGGACCACGGCGGCGGCCAGGGGCCGCTGCGGCTGTTCTGGGACGCGGCGCGGGCGCTGGATCCGGAGGTCGACGACGAGTCTGGCCGACCTGGAACGCGCGCAGGCGACCTCACGCGGCTCTTCATTGCCGCTGGATTGCGCGACGTCAACGGGACAGCCCTCACGCTGCATCTGGAGCATCCGACGTTCGACGCGTGGTGGGAGCCGTTCACGCGCGGCGTTGGCCCCGCGGGCGCATATCTGGCGGGTCTTGAGCCGGAACGGCGCTTGGCGCTGCGTGATGAATGCCGGCGACGCACCCCCTCGGAGCCGTTCGTGGTGGCCGCCGTAGCGTGGGCGGCCCGGGGTCTCGCATAGCAGGCTGTTGCGCACCCGCGTAGGATGCCGCGCATGCTTGACGAGGCACTTCTGCTCGGGATCGGATCAGTCGCGGTCGCCATCGCCGGGTTCACGGCGGTCACCGCCGCGCTCACCCCGCCGGGCGGCTCGTGGAGCCCGACGCACCGCATCCGACAGCGGGCGATCGTGTCCACGAGCTTCAACGTCGTGTTCGAGGCCCTGGGGCCGCTCATCGTATACGCGTGGCTCGCCGACGCGCGGGCGTCCATCGTCATCCCGGCGGGCGTCGCCACCGTCTACCTCGGATGGGTTGTCGTGAGCCGCGGTCGCCAACTCGTTCGCGCCGGAGCGCTCGGCACCTGGAGCGGCCGACTGTTGTTCGTCCCTGGAATTGTGGCATGGCTGATGTTCGCGGCGAACGCTGCCCTTTTCGGCTCGCTCGCCCTGTACGCGCTCGCGCTGTGCATCCAGATGTCGGTGTCGGTCATCAGCTTCTACCAGCTGGTCTCGGCCGCGTCGTCCTAGCGGTGAGGCTTGCCGCCTCCTGCCGCGGATCGGGTGACGACTACAATCAGCCGCATGGTTGTCGTCATCGCCCACCGTGGCGCCCGGAGCCTCGCGCCCGAAAACACCCTCGCAGCCGCCCGCAAGGCGCACGCGCTCGGCGCCGACCTGTGGGAGACCGATGTCGCGGTCTCGGCCGACGGCCTGCTCTTCCTGATGCATGACGACGCGATGACGCGCACAACCGATGTCGCTGCCAAGTTCCCCGACCGCGTGCCCGCCCCCTTCTCCACCTACACGCTGGCCGAGATCCGCACACTGGACGCGGGCTCCTTCTTTGAGCGCGACGACCCGTTTGGGCAGGTTGCCGCAGGCGCTGTCAGCCGCAGCGATCTGGACTCGTTCGTCGGCGAGAAGGTGCCGACGCTTCGCGAAGCCTTCGAGCTGACGCTCGAGCTGGACTGGCACATGAACCTTGAGCTCAAGTGGCAGCCAAAGCCAAACGACACGGTCGACGTGGTGAGCGCCGTCCTTGAGCTTGCGGACGAGGTGGGGATTGGCCCCACACACCTGCTGTTCTCATCCGCCCAGCACGGCTGGCTTAAGACGCTGCAGCAGCGCCGGCCTGAGTTTGAGGTGCAGGCGCTTCTGGGCCTCTTCCCGCAGGACCCGATTGACTTCAGCGACCCTGCCTTTCACACGTTCAACCCGCGGATCACGCGATGCACCCTCGAGGAGCTCGCCGCGCAGATCAAGCGGGGCATCCGGCTCAACCCATATACGCCCAACGACCCGGACGAGATCTCGGCGCTGATCGAGATTGGCATCACCGGGATCATCACCGACTTCCCGCAGCGAGTAGGACGACGATGAC
>CAIXZV010000594.1 GCA_903924005.1 uncultured Chloroflexota bacterium
CGGGCCGCTGAGCGGATGGACGTGGCCAAGACGTACATGAACTGCGTGACCGCCAAGACGCCGGAGGGCGCCCGAGTTGCCCTGACGGTTGACACGGACCGCCAGGCGCTTGACGTGGCGATTGCGTGCTGCATCAAGGTTGAGGCGCCCATCGCCCGGGTCATGCGGGTGCTTGACACAAAGCACCTCGAGTGGCTCCTGGCCACCGAGCCGGTGATCGACGAGCTGCTGGCCACTGGGCGCTGCGATCTGGCGGGCCCGCTTGTCGATATCGGCTTCGACGCCGCCGGCCGGTTCACCGAGCACCTCCCCTCCTGATGCGGGCGGTGCAGGCGGGGCTGCGCCGGAGGTTGTCGCCCGACGGTCTTTCGCCGGCACGCCAGGGTGCGCTGATCTACATCGCGTCCGGGCTGGTGTTCATCTGCGGCGACTCTGTGGTGAAGACGCTTGTTGGCGGCCTGCCTGTCGTTGACGTGGTGTTTGGCCGCCACATCTCGTTCCTTGTGGCAATCACGCTTGTGGCCGGGGGCCGCCACCCACGACGGCTGTTTGTCAGCCGCCACCCATGGATCCAAGTGCTGCGCGGCTTAGCCATGTTTGCAGCCACTGCAACGTTCTTTGTGTCCCTGTCGCTCCTGCCAATGGCAGAGGTCAGCGCTTTGGGCTCCACAACACCGCTCATCGTGCTTGCGCTGGCCGGTCCGGCCCTTGGCGAGAAGATCACCAGGGTGGCCGTGGCGGGCGGCGTGATCGGCTTTGTCGGGGTTCTCGTGCTGGTTGGCCTTGACCCGACGCGGCTTGACCCGGCCATGGCGATGCCGCTGCTCTCCGCATTCTCGCTCGCCGTGTTTGGCCTGCTTACCCGCTACCTGCGCGACGACCCCGCCCAAGTGACGACGTTCTGGTCCGGGGTGGTGGGGATGATCGCCGCCGCCATCCTGTTTGCCGTTGTTCCCACGACAACCTCACCGCAGCCGTGGCAGTGGGGAGCGATTGGGCTTGTCGGGTTGACATCGGTGACGGGTCACAGCCTGCTGGTCGCTGCCTACCACCGGGCCCGCGCCAGCGACATGGCGCCGCTGGGCTACCTGTCGCTCGTGTGGTCGTTTCTTGTCGGCACGCTGGTGTTTGGCGAGGCGCTGGCCCTGCGCTCAGTCTTGGGCGCCGCGGCCATCGCCGCGGGCGGCGTCATCACGCTGCGCAGCGGACCGGCGGGGGAGGTCCCAACCCCGGCGCTCGTGGACTACGGCGTCACCGATGGCGAGGCAGCGCCCGATGGCGACGCAGGCACGGCCGACGACGACGGGGGCGGCGAGGGCTGATCCACCAGCGGCAGCCCGCCGCTGTAGTCCGTAATCACCAGCGCCAGGCTAAAGCCGGCGAGGTTTGCGGCTGGCTGGATAAACGCCGTCTGCACCACGTCCGTGGCGTCGCGCTGCACGTCCACCACCGTGCCGATGACCAGACCGCGTGGATACGGCGAGCGGATCCCGCCCGCCAACTCCAGACCTGCGGTGTAGACCTCCTCGTCGAGCGAGACGGCAACACCCGCGTCGATGTTCTTCATCACCAGCACGCCGCCCGCCTCACCGCTGATCTCGCCGGTCTCGCTGGACGTGAGGAGTTGGCCGATCACCACAAGCGACGAGTCCGACAGCAGCGTCACCTTGGCAAACGTGGGGCCGATGTCCGTGACGCGCCCAGCCAATGCGCCGCCCTGGACGATGACCACGTCGCCCAGCGCGAGGCCGTCATCGGTTCCCTTGTCCAGCGTGACCATCCGGATGGTCGGCAGCGTCTCGCGTCCAATCACCCGCGCCGCAACTGTTTGGTGGTCAAACCCACTCTGCAACTGGAGCAGACCCGTGAGTTGATCGTTCTCGCGCCTGAGCAGTTCCAGCCGCGCGTTGGTGTTCGCCAACTGGTCGTTCTGGTCGCGCAGGGCCGCGTTGTCGACACGGAGCCTGTCGATTTCGCCGATGGCGCCGAGGACGCTCGCCACGTTGTCCGCCACGCCCGCAAAGGCGCCCTGGAAGGGTTTGAACGCGAAGTTGAACCCGCGCTGGAGCTCCCGGACACCGGGGTTGGACGAGAACGCCATGAGCAGAATCGTGATCACCAGCAGGATCGTGTAGGTGATCCAGCGGCGTCTGGCCCGGCGGTTCGAGAGGATCGACATCATGGCGCGGGGCTCCCGCTACGGGAGGGCTTCAGCGCGGCGGGCGGCTGTAGGTCTCGGCCACCAGGACGCGAGACATGCGGGCGCTGCCGAGTTCCTGCAGCACGATGCCGGTCCCGCGGGCAACGCAGGTGAGCGGGTCGTCAGCGACGTGCACCGGCATCTGGGTGGCCTCAGCCACACGGCGGTCGAGGCCGGCCAGCAGCGCTCCGCCACCGGCGAGCACGATGCCCTGGTCCATGATGTCTGCCACCAGCTCCGGCGGCGTCTCCTCAATTGTGTCCTTGATGGTGTCCACAATCTGGCTCACGGACGGCTCGATCGCCTCGCGGATCTGGTCCGCGCCAACCTCGACCACACGGGGCAGACCGGTGAGCAGGTCGCGGCCGCGGAGCAGCACGCGCTCGCTGTCCCACTCGCCGGGATGTGCCGAGCCAATGGCGATCTTGATGTCCTCGGCCGTGCGCTCGCCGAGGAACAGGTTGTACTCGCGCCGAGCGTAAGCAACGATGTCCTGGTCCATCTCGTCCCCACCGATGCGGATGGAGCGGCTCACGACGATGCCGCCGAGCGAGATAACGGCAACCTCAGTGGTGCCGCCGCCGATGTCCACGATCATGGAGCCACTTGGCTCCGAGACCGGGAGCCCCGCACCGATCGCCGCAGCCATAGGCTCCTCGATCAGGCGGGCCCAGCGGGCGCCGGCGTTGAGGGCGGCGTCACGGACAGCGCGCTTCTCCACTTCGGTCACACCCGACGGGATGCCCAGCAGCATCCGGGGACGGCTGATCATGCCCACGCGGTCATGGACCTTGTGGACGAAGTACTTGAGCATCTGCTCGGTGACGTCAAAGTCGCTGATCACGCCGTCGCGTAGCGGGCGCACGGCGATGATGGAGGCCGGCGTCCGGCCAACCATGCGCTTCGCCTCTGCGCCAATGGCGAGGACGCGCTTTGTCTTTGCCTCGATGGCAACCACGGACGGCTCGGAGATCACGATGCCGCGATCCTTGACGTGGACGAGCGTGTTGGCGGTGCCGAGGTCTATCCCGATGTCCCGGGAGAAGAGGCCGAGGATCCGGTCGAACATGCTGGGGAGGTCCTTGCTGCGACGCAGGGGCGGCCGTGAGAGCACCGGTACGGTGGGCAGGTCGCGAGATGAGGCATGGTTGGGATCGCGCGCGGATGCGGCGCACGGGCGCCAGCAGTATACCCGCGGGCGCGCGGGCCTCCGATTGGACGTTGGACTCAGGCCCCGCAGCAGGCAAGACGGTGACGGCACGCGTGCGCCTCACTCGGTAGACTTGGAGGCGCCGAGTGAGCGAGTACCAGCTCGGCGCGGAGTGCCAGCCTGAAACCACCGGACAGTCTCGCGGCCCCTGACGCTCCGGGGGCTGGCCAAAACCATGCGCCCACGCCTGCCGTCATTCCCGTGGCCAACGATGGCCGCGAAAGCATTGCGGCGGTTCAGCCTGTCCGCGGCGCAGGTGGTGATCGCCTCGCCATCCAGGATGGCCACGGCACAGCCGTAGACGAGGACATCGTCTCCGCTGGCTCGGCCCGGCGCGAGGCGCTCAGGCCCCAGAACGCGGGCGATCCCGCGGGACGGCGCTTCCACGAGGCTGCACCCAGCCCCGCGGGGCGCGTCGAGGGCCGCGAGCGCGTGGATGCCCAGGCGACGTCCCAGGCGCTACAAGCGAGCAGGGCGCACTTTCAGATGCTCGCGGAGCGCTCGTCGGACATCGCGTTCCGTTGCACCCCGCTTGGCCTGTTTGAGTGGGTGTCGTCATCGGTAACAGACGTGCTTGGTTGGGCGTCGGAGGATCTGCTCGGCGACGCAGCAGCAACGTACGTTCACCCGGACGACGCCGCGCAGGCGACAACCAACGGCGGCCGCGCCAGCTTTCTGGCTCGGTACCGCCATCGTGACGGCTCGTATCGGTGGTTCTCCGTCGTCGGGCACCGGGTGACAGATGACGACGGCCACCTCATTGCCATGATTGGCAGTGCCCGGGATGTCGATGCCAGGCAACGTGCCGCCCTCGCGTTGCGCGAAAGCGAGGCGCGCTACGAGGAGCTGGTTGCCAGCATCCCGCTTGGCGTGTACGTCTACCGCAACAACGCGGCGGGCGAGATGGTGTACGACTACGTCAGCCCACAGGCTGGGCGGCTGCTGGGCATTGATCCGCGGGCCCCGCTTGCCGACCCCCGCGCGGGTTTCGCCGACGTCCACCCAGACGACGTGGCGGGGCTGATGGCGCTGAGCGGGTCGACACGTGCGGCCAACGCGCCGTTCCGGTGGGAGGGGCGATTTATCGTCCGCGGCGAGGCGCGCCGGATCCGCATTGACGCCGCCCCCACGCCGCTCCCTGACGGCTGGACCCGCTGGCACGGAATCGTTGAGGATGTCACCGCGCTTCGAGTCGCCGACGATACCGTGCGGAGACTCGTGACCGCCGTCGAGCAGTCTGACGACACGATCATCATTTCGAACCTCGACGCGTCGATTGCCTATGCGAACCCCGCGTTCGAGCGCACATCTGGGTATGCAGTCGCGGATGTCATCGGCCAGAACCCGCGCCTGCTGAATAGCGGCGTCCAGGACGCTGCGTTCTACCGGGGCTTGTGGGCAACGCTGTCCACCGGCAACACGTGGCGCGGCGAACTGCACAACCGGCGCAAAGACGGCTCCATCTATATCGAGGCCACGACGATCACCCCCGTGCGGGGTCCCAACGGGGACGTCACCAACTACGTGGCGGTCCAGCGCGATGTCACGAGCCACCGCGAGCTTGAAGCGCAGCTGCGTCAATCGCAGCGGCTTGAGGCGGTGGGCCAGCTCGCCGGTGGCATCGCCCACGACTTCAACAACCTGCTCGCGGTCATCCGCGGGTATAGCGAATTGCTGGCAGCGAGCCTCCCGACCGCCAGCCCCGAGCGTGATGACGCCGAGCAGGTGATTGCAGCAGCCGAGCGGGGCGCAGCACTCACGCGTCAGCTCCTGACGTTTAGCCGTCGCCAGGCCCTGCAGCCAATTGCGCATGATCCGGCGGAGATCATCGCCGGGCTGCTGCCGATGATCCGGCGTCTGGTTGGCGCGCACGTGGACATCCGCACCGAGCGAAACGTTGACGGCGGCTATGTCTTCGCAGACCCGGGCGGCATCGAGCAGATCATCATCAACCTGGCGGTCAACGCCCGCGACGCGATGCCCGGCGGCGGTCAACTCGTGATTGAGACGCAGAACGTGGACGCTGGGGGCACCTCGGAGGCAGCGGGTCCGCTTGTGCGGATCACGGTGACCGACACGGGCACTGGCATGGACGACGCTGTCATGAGCCATATGTTTGAGCCCTTCTTCACCACCAAGGAGATTGGTAAGGGCACGGGTCTGGGGCTAGCCACCGTGCACGGCACGGTCCTCGCATCAGGCGGGACAATCGCGGTGCGGTCCGCGCCCGGCCAGGGTTCCACGTTCACCATCGACCTGCCGCGCGTTGACCAGCCCGTTGCCGCCGATCCCTCGCCCGCCCCTAGGGTCGAAACCGCGTCGGAACAGGCATCCGGCTCCTCGCCCACCAACCTGACCGTCCTCGTTGTCGAGGATGAGCCGTCCGTGCGCATGCTGCTTGATCGGGTGATCAGGAAGCTGGGCTACAACACGCTCGTTGCGGCGTCTGGCGAAGAGGCGCTTGCGCTTGTCGCCGGACACAACGGCCCGCTCGACGCCCTCGTGTCTGATGTCCAGATGCCGGGTATCCAGGGGCCCGATCTGGCACGCCGTCTCCGAGCCGAACGACCCGCGCTGGCCATCGTGCTCGTGTCTGGCTTCATCGGTGACCACGTGATGGGCGAGGCTGGCGGGCTGCCCGGCGTGGGCCTGCTGGCCAAGCCGTTTGACGCCCCAGCGCTTGGGGCAGCGGTCAGAGCAGCTCTGGACGACAGCCGGAGACGGGCCGCCAAACGATAGGCCTTGGGGCCAGAGCGTCCGCTACTTCCAGGTGGTCTCTTCGCCGTGCTCGCCGTGGAGCATGCGACCTTCGGCATACCGGCTGAAAGCAAACGGCGCCAGGTCCGCAGACCGCGGTTCGCCGTCGAGGATCCACTCCGCCATCCCCAGACCCACGACGGGTGCCGTCTTGAACCCTGTGCCGCTGTGGCCGCAGTTGAGGTACAGCCCGTCGGGCCCCTGGCTGCCGACAGGGCCAAGGATGGCGCGCTGGTCCGGGGTGAGACCGTCCTGCCCGCTGTGGCTGACGCGGAAGGCGCCGTCGATCATGCCGGGCACGCGGCGGATGATCCGCTCGGCCGCACGGTCTTGAAAGTTGGCGGCAGCATCGGCGGTATCGCGGTCAGGATCGTTTCCGCCAATCTGGCCGTCGTCCTCAAGACCGATGAGCACCATGTCCGCGCCCTCTGGGCGGAAGTACATCTGGTTGGCAATGTCGATCACCACCGGGATTGGCCCCGGAACAGTGGCGGGGACACCGATGTAGCCTGTGTCGTGGCGCCAGATCCGGATGGGCAGGTCCATCCCGGCAAGCGCCCCAACGCGGCGGGCCCAGCCGCCCGCGGCATTGACGATGACCGGCGCGTCAACGTCGCCCTTGGTAGTGGAGATGCCCGTGACGCGGCCGCCGGTCTGGTGGATGGCCGTCACCTCGGCACCCGTCATGAGGCGCGCGCCCTTGGCCTTCGCGGCGGCAATCAGCGACGCCGTTGTCATCGACGGGTCTGCATAGCCGCTGTTTGGCTCGTAGACGGCAATGTCATCGCCCACCGCAAGACCTGGGGCGAGGCGCCGGATCTCATCAGCGGCCAGGACCGTGGAGTCCACACCCATGGCGCGGTGCGAGGCGCTGTTGGCACGGACCCGATCCAGCCGGCTGGCGGGCTCAATCCAGAGGAAGCCCGTGACGGTGAAACCGCACTCGCCGCCCACGCGCTGGTCCCACTCGCGGAACCAGACCTGCGCCTCCCAGCCGAGACGCGCCTCTGCAAGCAGGTCGTAGTAGACGCGGACAAGCCCGCTGCTGCGCCCGGTGGCGCCCGCGGCCACACCCGCGCGCTCTACGACCGTGACGCGGACGCCGCGCGAGGCCAGGTGGAACGCCAGGCTTGC
>CAIXZV010000595.1 GCA_903924005.1 uncultured Chloroflexota bacterium
CTCTGGGTGGGCGCCTCGGACGTCCAGTGGGACGACGCCGCGGGCGAGGCCCTCTACTACATGCACGCCCGCTCCTACAGCCCGGCCCTCGGCCGCTTCCTCCAGCCGGACCCCGCCCGCGCCGACGGCAGCCTCTACGCGTACGCGGCGAACTCGCCGGTGACCATGCAAGATAGTTGTGGGCTGATGGCATTCCCCGGGATCTACAAGGTCTGCCAAAAGAAGTACGACAACATCATGTCCCACGTTCAAATGACGGCCAAGAGAATCTTCGAAGACGAGTACCACGGATCAGACAGCGGCCATTTCAGGGCGATCCGGCGGATCAGCGATAGGCTAATTAAGGACATCGAGGACTACACCAAAGGCCCGTGTTCGAAATTCGAACGACTTCCCGAGCACGCCTACGATGTCGCTGGCCTACCTTACCCGTACCCACGCGGGGGCTCGAGTTTCTGGGCACTGCTCGCAGGGATTGGGGGGTTGGGGGTATCGATTTGGTGGGGCGGCAAATCGCTGGCCCCGCTCTTCGGCCCCTTTGGGCCTGTATGGGTCATCCTGGGATGAGCGCGCGTCCAACCAGGACCTCATTCCTCGACTACGAGGCGGTCGCGCTCCTGTGCCTCACTAGTTATCGGCGCTACGCAGCAGGAACAGGCGTGACTCTCGGCATGGCTCAGCGAGCTCGTGATGTCGCGCTTCGAAGTGCTCCGATGGTGGGTGGCGACATTGAGGCCGGACTCGAGCTTGTGCTCGAGGAGTTCGGCAAGTCCCAACTTGATCCGCTGGTGACCCACCTCACCGTTCTCCTACGTGGTCGGCTCTGGCCTTGGATCCTGCCGCTCCGCAAGTTGGCCGAAGCCGGGGTGCTATCCGACGGCTCTACCGTCCCGGAGAACGTGCGCACGACCCTGATAGAGCTTGGGGCGCCCGACGCGATCCGACCCCGCCCGTTCGATGATCTCGACCGAGCTGTGTTGGCATGGTTGGGGCGAGGCCAAGCCACCCGCGCGTTGCGCGAAGCAGCAGAGGAGTACGCCCTTCGATGCTTCTTTGCACGAACCGGAGGTGGTCGCGCCGACCCAGTTGCCATGGCCATTGCTTTGGCCCGCCGCGAGGCTTTGCTCAGGAGGTGGAATCTGCCTGACCCTGCTCCGACAGATGACGAGTCTCGAGCCTTGGACATGTCTACATGCGGCAATCTGTCGTCCGCCGCGCCCGCCTGACGGCGCAGGCGACACGCCTGTGCGTCGGCCCGTCCGGCGACCACCTCTCGTGCGCGAGCTCCACCCTCCTCGGCTCGGACGCGTACGAGTACGACAAGAACGACAGCATCTCGAAGGTCACCGAGGACAACGGCTCGGGCCCGGTCACGCGCTACTACTGCTACGGCGGCCGGGGCGAGCTGCTCACCCGCCGCACGGGCGCGGACTGCACCGCGTCGGCGGTGGAGGAGGCGTACGCGTACGACGCCACCGGCAACATCACGGCCGCCACGGGCGGCGGGCTCCAGGTCTCCTACACGTACACCCAGTCCTCGCCGTCCGCCCCGGTGAGCATCGTCACCCTGGCGCTCACGGTGTACTCGGACTCCGCGGGCCTGACCACCAAGGTCACCGGCGGCGCCTCCGGCGACTGGGCGTACCTCTACGACGCGCAGGGCCGCCTGACATCGGCCTGCAGGTCATCGACCTGCTCGGGCACCGGCTTCGACC
>CAIXZV010000596.1 GCA_903924005.1 uncultured Chloroflexota bacterium
CGGCCGGGTGCGGTTTGGCGTGCGCGGGACGCTGCGCGGTGGCGCCGGCACGCCGCGTGACAAGGCGGAACTCCTGGCGGACCTCCTGACGAAGGCCGGGTTTAGCGCGCATGTCGCAAGCGTGCAGACCGCGGACCTGCTTGCCAACACCGATGGCGCCCCGGCAGACCTGGGCGCAGCCGCGCGGCACTTCCGGCGGGCGGCGCATCGGCCGTTCACGCCCGCCATCTCGGCCGAGCGGCTCGCGGTGGTCCGCGCGGCGCTGCACCTCCCCGCAACGCCACCTGCGGAAACGCCGCTGGATGTTGGCGGGACGGACTCCACGGCGCTGGCAGACCGCGTGCTCGCCGCAATTGGGCCAGGCGCAAAGACGGAGCGCGTGTTCCAGGCGCTGCCCATCACGTTGCTCCCCGTGGTCATCGTGACCGGGCTAGGCGACGCGGGTGACGAGATAGCCGAGCCGTGGACGGGCAAGGGGCTGCGTCCGGCGGGCAAGGTGGGCGCCCAGGGCGTCTTGCCCCCGGTGGGCACCCTTGGCGTTGCGGCCCGCATCTTGGCGATCACCACGCAGGACACCTATCGCCAGATCCCGCTGGTGGAGGGCACCTGGGACGGGAGCGCGCTCATCGGCCGGGATCTCGTGATCTCCCTTGGACCGGCGGTGGACTCGCTTGATGCGTTGCTTGCGGTCCGGCCCGCCAACGTGGGCGTCATCCGCCCGGTGCTCACCGTGCGCGGCCCGGACCTTGACGACGCAAGCCGCAAGCAGTTCACGTTTGCGGGCAAGCCCATGACGCTGGGCGGCAAGATCGTGGACCTGGACAACCCGGACGGCATCGTCCGCGTGGGCGACGTCCCGATCGCCGCGGGTGACGGCCCGGCGGACCCGGCCGTGATCGCCAGTGTGGCGGCCATGACCATGGGGATCAACGCCACCACGTTCCCCATGCCAATCCTTGGCGTATCGGTGACCGATGCCGCCGGGCGCATGCTCGAGGGCCTTCCCGCGGCCGCGTTCCACGTCAGCGAGGACGGCAAGCCTGTTGGCTTCACCGTGGACCAGACGCATGTCCCGGCGCCGCACGTCATGTTCCTCATCGACGGCTCGGACAGCATCCCGGCGCAGTTCCGCGGCGCGGCGATGGGTGCCGTGGCCAAGACCGTGGCGCAGAGCCTGCTGGCGCTTGACCCGCGAACCACGTTCCGCTCAGCCGGGGTCAACTACCTGCAGGCAGCCTCCTTTGATGACTGGACCGCGGACCTGGCGCTGGTTGAGAAGAACGCCATCGCGGTCATGGCCGGTGGCTCCGACATCTGGCACGCCCTTGCGGACGTCGCGCGCTTTGGACCCACGGCCGTGGTCCTGATCACGGATGCGCACACCATCGACTACATGACCAACGCGGAGCAGACCGTCCCGCCGCCCGAATACCTCAGCCGCGTGATGGCCGGTCCCCCGGTGTTCACGCTTGGCGTGGGCGATGTCAACCAGACGATGCTCAAGGCGCTGGGCGATGCCGGGCGTCTGGGTTCGGCGGCAGTCACAGACACGGCGCAAGCCGTGGCCGCCGTCCGCACGGCAATTGAGAGCCGGCCCGCCAACCCGTACCGCATCAGCTACAGCGCGCCGCTGGCCGGGGCGCCCACACGGATGGTGACCGTCGCGCTCGCCACGCGTGCAGAGGTTGCCGCCGCGGGGTCCTACGCCGTGCCGGCTACCGCAGCACGCATCAGGCCGCCGGCGATTGCCGGGCTGTACCTCGAGGTGGACTGCGGCATCGTGCGCGCACGCCGGACGCTTGCTGGAGCGGAACCAGGCATCGACCCCACCCTCATCACCGAAGACCACCTTGGCCAGGTCCGCGCCGCCCTATTTGGCTCCTACGCCATCGCGGTGGAGGCAGGTGTGCCATCGGCCGCCGTCCAACTGGACGACGGCATCACGATGGCCATCGCGTCGGCAGCCATTGCCGAGGCCACCGGCGACGATGCCAAGGTTGCGGCCCTTGCCACGGGTTTGGGCGTTCGCCCCAAGACCTTGCACGCAACATCAATTGCGCTGGACGACGCCGATGGCCCACTGACGTTTGAGACCATCTTCCGGATGACGCTCCACCGCCGCGTTGCGCAGTGGGAGCCCGGCGGCACCGTCCGGACGCGCACAAGCGTGGACATCCTGCCGCACACGGTCTTTGCCACCACCGATCCGGACCCGGCGGCGGCGTTTGGGCGGACTGCGCGCAGAACGGCACGGCTGGCGTTCGCCGAGGGCGTGGGCTTTGCCCAGAGCACCGCGCACAGCCTGGCGTCTGCGTCGCTGGTTGCAGCGCCCGGCGCCATCGCAGACGCGCTGCCCGGCGTCGCCAAGGCGAAGGTTGACGCGCTCGCCAGGCTCGTTGACGGCTTCGGCAACCAGGGGCGTATCGCGGTGGTGGACAAGGCCGCCACGCCAGCGGGATGGTTTGTGGATCGCGCGTCGGGCTCGCTCTTTGGCGTTCTCGGGGACAGCTCTGGCGGGGGCGCGGAGGTTGCGGAGATCAACCGGATCTTTGACCAGATTGACAACGTGCTCACGATGGCCGGTGTCTACGACGACATCGCGGCGCTCCTTGGCTTCGGCAGCCTCTCGCTTGCGGGCGGTGTGTGGCTCCAACTTGAAGCCGCCAAGCTCAAGAAGCTCAAGGCCGCCACCATTGCCATTGCAACGATGGGCGACGGGACCGACCCCAACCTGCGCGAGCTGCTGGACCTCAACAACGCCATCTGCTCGGTTCTGCAGGAGATTGGCCAGGAGATTGGCCCGGCGCTTCTGGGCCGGATCGGCATCACAAGTGCCGAGGAGATCCTGCACGCGATCGCCGCCGGAGACGGGCTGATGCAGCTCGTGACCAGCCACGGGATCGTGTGCGGCTAACCCAAACGTGGGGGTTGCCGCCACGTGGGCGGTGGGGCACGATGCTGCCGTCTGCAGCGATCTGACGTTGTGGCCTGATCAGGCAGGGAGAACAGCGATGGACAACCCGGCGGCGACCTTTGTCCTCAAGCAGAAGCTTGTCTCGATGGGCGGCGACGCCTGGATTGAGGACGTGCAGGGCAACCGCGTGTTTGAGGTGGACGGCAAGGCGCTCGCCCTGCGCCGCACCCTCAAGCTCAACGACACGGCCGGCAACGAGATCTACCACATCGGCAAATCGCTGATGCACCTGCGCAAGACCTTTGAGATCAAGAAGGGCGAGCAGATTGTCGCCACCATCCAGCAAGGGCTGGTCAGCTTCCTTGGCGACAAGTTCAAGATCGAGTTCGAAGGCGGCGACGAGCTCACCGTCAAGGGCGACATCATCGACCACGACTTCATGGTCAAGCGCGGCGACGTGGTTGTGGTGGAGGCGTCGCAGAAGTTCTTCAGCCTGCACAACGTCTTCGCCGTCCAGGTTGCCGCGGGCTTTGAGGTTGCGATGGCCGCGGCCATCGTGATCACCCTGCAGCAGATGGAGCAGGAGGAGCGCAACACGGCGGCTGGCATCGCCAACTCGCAGTCCTGATCACCTGGTGACGCCGGGGCGCTGCGCAGGGCGGTGCCCCGGCTTCGCCTTGTCAGGAGTTGTCGGTGGTTGCCAGTGGTTGCCAGGTGGTTGTCAGTGGTTGTCAGTGGTTGCTAGTGGTTGCCAGTCCGCCAAGCAGCTCCGTGATCTCACGCGTCAGCTTGCGCAGCGGTCCCACCAGACCCTGGACGGCTGCGGTGACGCGCGCCATGTCGGCCTCACCGGCCTCGGTGAGCGTGATCACCGTGCCCCGGCGATCGTCGGCCACCGCGCCAAACGAGCGCGCGACGAGGCCTGCCGCCTCAAGCTTGTCAACCGCTCGGGTGATCCGGCTGCTTGAAAGCCCTGTCACGCGCTGGAGATCAAGCGGCCGTCGCGACCCGTGGGCGCCCAGATGGCACAGGATCGCGATGGAGACGTTGTCGGACAGATCCGGATTGCTCAGCGCGGCCCTGAGGGCATCCGTGGTGACTGCGCCAACGCGGCCGTAGAGCACCAGCAGATCCAGGATGGAGATGCTGGCGGCCGGCGGCACGCCCGATGCGGCGGGGACGGAGGTCACGTGTCTCAGGGTTGCCTCGTGGGTCTGCCTACCCGCAAATCGTAGCGCGGCAGGCCCGACCACGGCCCTTGTGTTCAAAATCCCGACACCGGCGCGTTCCAGATCCCGCCACCGGCGCGTTCCAGATCCCGCCACCCTCGGGCGGGCCGTCTACCGGCCCATCGGCGCAGTGGGCGCGTCAGTTGGGCCGGCATGATGCCCATTTGCGCGCTGCACGCCCTCTGCGCCGCGCGGGTGGCACCGGACGCGGCCCAAACGCTCGGGCGCTGCGCAGTTGGGCCACTGGGCGGTCCACGGGCTGATCCAGACCGCCGACGACCGCCGACGAAGGCTCCCCAGACCTCAACGTGACCTGCGGCGCAATCTGGGATACCCTCTTGCTCTTCGTGCTCTACGGGCGCTCCGGTCAGCGCCCACGGTAACCGCCGTTTGATCCCGAACCACGTAGCGCCCTGACCGGGCCCCGCAAGAAGCGGGAGGGCCCTCAGAGGCGATCCTCAATGTCTTTCGATACGCTTGGGCTTGCGCCCGAGTTTGTCCGCGTCGTGGCGGACGAGGGCTACACAGAGCCCACGCCGGTCCAGACGCAGGCCATCCCGCTTGTGCTCCAGGGCCGTGACCTTCTCGCCGGCGCCCAGACAGGCACGGGCAAGACGGCGGCATTCGTGCTGCCGATGCTGCAGCTGCTGCACAACGCAGACCCGCTCAACTCCAGCAACCCGGCTGTTCGCAACGCGGCCACCCCCGGTCGCAACGGCGTGGGCACGCGTGGCCACGTCCGCGCACTGGTCCTCGCCCCCACCCGCGAGCTTGCGCTCCAGGTGGAGGAGAGCGTCCGCACGTACGGGCGTCATCGGCCCATCCGCTCCGTCGCCATCTACGGCGGCGTGGGCTTTGAGCCCCAGGCTCGCGCACTGCGCCAAGGCGCAGCGATCGTCGTGGCCACCCCAGGCCGCCTGCTGGACCACGTCA
>CAIXZV010000597.1 GCA_903924005.1 uncultured Chloroflexota bacterium
GCAGACGGTCACGGGCCCGGACGGCAAGGACACTACGCAGCTTGTTGTGCCGCAAGACTCGCAGGTGGTGCAGCGGCGCAACATGATCCTTGACCTGATGAAGACCCGATCGGTCCTCACGAAGGGCCAGTACAGCGATGCCGACTTCGAGGCCGCAAAAGTGGAGCCGGTGATCCTTGCGCCGCAGGCCACCGAAGCCTGGAAGGCCTCCCAGTTTGTGTGGCAGGTCCGCAACGAGCTGGATCAGCTCCTGTGCGGGTCCGCGCAGTGCCAGAAGGTGGACACAGGCGGCTACAAGATCGTCACCACCCTTGACTACACGATGCAGCTGACGGTGGAGAAGTGGTTGTACGCCGGGGCCATCGTTCCCAACCGGTCCAGCCAGACGGGCCTGCTCAAGTCACACGAGATCCCGAAGAGCGAGTGGTCGTGGATCCAGGGCCTCACCGGGCACAACATCCACAATGCCGCCGCGGGCATCGTGGACTACAGGACTGGCGAGGTGCTCGCCTACTCGGGGTCGGCGTCACAGACCGAGCCCGGCAACAAGAAGTTCCAGCCGCAGTTTGACGTGCTCGCAGACGGGTGGCGCCAACCGGGGTCGTCAATCAAGCCCATCGACTATCTGGTCGGCATCGACGACCACACGCTCACCGCGGCAACGATGTTCATGGACGTCGTGACCAACTTTGCGCAGAACGGCCAAGCGCCGTTCTACCCGTCGCAGTCGGACGCGCTGGAGCGCGGCCCAGTGCGTCTGCGGAGCGCACTCGGGTTCTCGCTGAACGTCCCGGCCATCAAGGCGGGTCTGATCGACGGGCTGCAGCACCAGCTGGACCGGACCAAGGACTTCGGGTTGCGATACCCGGCAGGCACGATCCCCGTCGTTTCTGAGAGCATCGGCACCCTTGAGACGCATCCGATCGACATGATCAGCGCGTATGGCGCCATCGCCAATGGCGGCGTCCTCATGCCGCGCCACATGATCGTTCAGGTGATCGGCCCGGACGGGACGCAGGTCTACCCGACACCGGGCACCAAGATCACCGGCACGCGGGTCGTGTCCGCCCAGGCCGCGTACATCATCACGGACATCCTGGCCGGGAACACCATCCCCAGCGTGAACCCGTTCTGGGCCGTGTGGCGCGTGACCAATGGCGTGGGCAGCGCAACCGCTCGACCGGCCGCATACAAGACGGGCACAACCAGCGACAACCGCGACGTCCACGCCTACGGCTTCCTCGCGCCACCGGACGACAAGACGCTGCCTGCCTTGGTGGCCGGAGTCTGGATGGGCAACTCCGACAACTCCCCCAACGACGGCAAGCTTTCGCTCGAGACGTCGGCGCCGCTGTGGTCAGCCATCATCTCTGAGGTCGCCAAGGGCGACCCGATCACGGGGTTTGGACGGATCAAGCCAACCGGTCTTGACACCGTCACCGTGGATGCCTTCACTGGGATGCTCCCTGGGCCAACCACCGCAAAGACCATCTCGGAGATGTTCATCAAGGGCACTGCCCCCACCACGGCCGCCAACGTCGCGACGACAGCCGACATCGATTCCGCTTCCGGCAAGCTCTGGCAGGACGGGTGTGTGGGGCCGATGGTGACCAAGGCGTTTGTTGACTACAGCACGCTAGAGGCCGGGTTCCCCATCTGGCAGGCCGCCGACGTGGCGTGGCAGATCCGTGCGGCAAAGGGCACTAACCAGCCAGGCACCCCGATCGGGCCACCGGGCAGTCAGCGCCGGCCGCGGACGTCGTACTTCTACGGCGCCGGCTTCTATCCGTTTGGCCAGTCGTGGGGTGGCGCCTTTGCACCGACGGCCAAGTGCCCCATCGTGATTGCCCCGTCGCCCTCGGCCTGCGTCCCCGATCCGCTTGGCACGCCGTGCCCGTCGTTGCCGCCACCCAGCCCGTCGCCGAGCGCGAGCGGCCGCCGGTCCAAGCGCTGGCGCGCGGTGCCGCGTTCGCGGCCGGTCTGACGCCCGGTCTGACCCCCGCTGTCCGCGCAACGCGTCGGGCTACAGCTTGACGATTGTCGCCCCGTCGCCGCCCTCGCCGCGCTCCCCTGGCCGCTGGCTCCGCACCAGCGGATGCGCGCCGCACGCCTGGCGGACGGCGTCCCGGATGGCGCCAGTCCCGAGGCCGTGGATGATGAGCACCTGCTCCAGACCTGCCAGCGAGGCGTCATCGAGGTAGCGGGCTAGCGCATCGAGCGCCTCGTCCACCCGGGCGCCGCGGAGGTCCAGCGATGAGGCCACCGAGCGGGCTCGAGACAACTGCAGTTGGGACGTTGACGACGACCCGGATCCGCCCATCGATCCCCCGGCGGGTGACACACGCCGGTCAAGACCGCCCCCGCCGCTGCCCCCGCCGCTGTCCCCGCCGCCAGACGATGAGCCGAGCGCCGCTTCAAGATCGGCCACGGCCACGGACACGCGCATGCCGCCCGCCTCGATGGTTGCGCGCGTCCCTCCCTTTTCCAGCGCGGCGATCCTGCCCTCCCAGCCGCCGGTGATGCTGCGGGCACGATCACCCAGCCGCCACGTGCGGGGTTCGGCGGGCGCACGGCGCTCGGGGACAGGCGCACTGGGCTCGGGCAGCTGGCTCAGCGTCTCCTCCGCGCGCGCCAGCGCGGCGTCGATTGCAGGCCCTGTGACGGTCTCGCGCTCCAAGAGCCGCCGCATGTCGGCTACTTCGGACCGCAGCGTCGCAACCAGGCGTTCGGCCTCGGCGCGGGCAATACGCACACCCTCGTCGCGCTCGCGTCGGGCTCGCCGCCGCTCGTCCTCGGCGGTGTTCAGCGCCTCGGCGGCTCGAGCCTCGGCGGCCTTCGCCTGGTCCACGGAGGCGGCGATTTCGCCCTCTTGGCGCCGAAGGGACGCCAGGGTTGCCTCAAAGGCCGCCTCGTTCTCGGACAGGCGTCCACGGGCATCCCTGACGATTGCCTCGGGCAGGCCAAGACGCTCTGCGATGGCGAATGCCTGGCTTCCGCCCGGCAGACCGATGGTCAGCCGGTACGTCGGGGCCAGCGACGCCAGGTCAAACTCCACGGAGGCGTTGCGCGCCTGGGGCGTCTCATGCGCGTAGACCTTGATCTCGGCATAGTGCGTGGTGGCCGCGATCAGGGCGCCCGAGCGGATGAAGTGGTCCAGGAGCGCCTGTGCCAGAGCGGACCCCTCGGTGGGGTCGGTGCCGGCACCCAGTTCGTCAAGCAGGACCAGCATGCCGGGCCCCGCCTTCTCCACGATGCGGATGATGGAGCGCAGGTGGCCGGAGAACGTCGAGAGCGACTGGGCGATGGACTGCTCGTCCCCGATATCGGCAAAGACGTCGCGGAAGATCGGCAGGCGCGAGCCGTCCTCGGCGGGCACATGAAGACCCGCCTGGTGCATCAGGGAGAGCAGCCCAAGCGTCCGCAGCGCAACGGTTTTGCCGCCGGTGTTGGGGCCAGTGATGATCAGCGCGGTGTAGCCGTCGCCCAGGCGGATGTCGATGGGCACGACACGCCCAGTCAGCCCCGGATGGCGGGCCGAGAGCAGGATCACCTCGCTGCGCGCGGCCGTGGCGGGTCGGATGCCGTCCATGTCGGCGGCGAGATGGGCCTTCGCCGCCCAGAAGTCAAACTGGGCCAGCGCCTCAAGCGTCTCGCGCAGCAGCATGGCGTTTGCGGCAACCATGGCGGAGAGCTCGTCGAGGATGCGGCCCTCTTCCTCCTCCACGGACGACTGGGCCTCGCGCCAGGCGTTGCCCAGTTCCACAACCACCATGGGCTCGACAAAAAGCGTGGCGCCGCTGCCCGATGCGTCATGGACGATGCCCTTGACCTTGCTTCGCGCCTCAGCCCGGATTGGCACGACATATCGGCCGTTCCGCATGGTGACGATTGGTTCCTGCAGCGAGGAGCCAAGCTCTGAGCCGACAAGCGTGTCTAGCCTGCGGCGGAGGCGGTCGTAGGCCATCCGGACCGCGCTGCGGAGAGCGCCGAGCCTTGGCGATGCGGTGTCCAGAAGCTCGCCCGCGGTATCGAAGCTCCGGGCGAGGGTGCTGCGCAGCGCTGGCAGCGCATGCAGCCTGCGGCCAACATCGCGCAGCAGCGGGCGCCGCTCCTCCGCAAGCGCCGTGGACAGGCGCAGCGCCGCGTCAAGCGTCTCCACGATGTCCATGAACTGCAGGGCCTCAAGACGGCCACCGCGCGCGGCACGGCCGATCATGGGCTCGATGTCGTGGGCGCCGCCGATGCCGACGCCGGGTCGCTCCTGCAGCAGCCCACGCGCCTGGTCAGTCTCGTCCAGCGAGCGGGCGACGATCACCGGGTCTGAAGAGGGTTCCAGCGCCTCCGCCATGCGGCGTGACGGGTCAAACGATGTGCGCGACGCAAGACGCTCGCGGACGAGCGGGAACTCCAGCAGCGCGATTGAGCGGGCGTCCATGGTCAGGCGAAGGATCGGCTGAGCGCAGGCGAGGCGGCGTCCGCCAGGCGCCACAGGACAGAGACCGCCGGCTCACCGGCGTAGCCGATGCCGATGCGCGGACCAGCAGCAACAATGGCCGGGGCATCACCGCTGCGCAGGTGCACGGGCGAGGTCATGTCGCAGAGGTCCAGCCCGCTCGCGGTGCGGTCGATGCCGAGACACGCGCAGACAAGCGCGGGACCCGCCGCGAGGCGGCTGTCGCGCGGCAGAGCTGCGGGGCGGCGCATCGCAGCCGTCCGGGCGTCGCGCATGGCAGCGATACCAAGGATGGGCTCGACGGCACGAATGAGAACGGCCGCGGGGGCGCCGACGGGCCCGGTCACGACATTGAGACAGTGGTGCATGCCGTAGACAAGGTACACGTAGGCGTGGCCCGGGGGCCCAAACATGGGGGCATTGCGGACCGTGCGCCCCATGCGGGCGTGCGAGGCGAGGTCATCGCGCCCGCGGTAGGCCTCCACCTCGACGATCCGGGCCGTCCGCACGGGACCGCCCGGATGCTCCGGCAGGCGCACGAGCTCCGCGCCGAGAAGCGCGCGCGCGGCGTCGAGGACGTCGCCGCTGAGGTGTTCGCGAGGGAAGACCGCCCCGGCTGTGCCCCCGGCAGGGCCGGAGCCCGTGCTCACCGCTTGTATAGGTCCCGCACCGTATCGGGCAGGACCACCCAGGCCACCCGGAGCAACGTGGGGATCGTTGTCCCGTGCAGGAACGCCCCGGTGACCGACAGCGTCAGCGCCGACCAGAGGTTGTGGATCTCAGGGAGCGCCCCGCGGGCTTGGATTGTGTCGTACTGGAAGCCTCGGTCCAGGATGATCATCAGGAACGTGAGCCCAGCCACCGCTTCCACGACACCGATGATCCCGCCGAGGAGTTCATCGATCAACGGCCGTCGGGCGAAGACCGCAACGCGCCGGTACTGGCCGTGGATCACGATGGCCGACGCAAAGACCAAGGCCAGAAAGATGACAAGGAACGCAACCATGGATGAGTAGGACGACGGCATGTCGTGCCAGTAGGTGGCGAGGAACTCGCCAAGCGGATCGGATACCGCGGCGGCCATCAGAAACGCAAACGTCATCGCGATCAGACCGAGGATTCGTCGAATGGCGCCGTGCGCATATCCCACGCCGAAGGCGCAGGCGAGCGCGGCTACGACAATCATGTCTGCGGGATCGGGCGACCGCAGGAACTCGTCGATTGTCATGGCGCCTCCCTGGTCACGACGTCACCGCGGGCGTGCGGTGCGCCATCGGCAGCGTAGCAGCGTGCGGCGTGGAGCGGCAATGACGATGGTCCGGCGCGAGTACTGGTGCCGGCACGCCCAACCCGGTGTCAGGCGCGGAGGCGCCATCCCGAAGCGACGATCGCCCGGACCACCTGGGCCATGGTGGCCTCCACCTCGGTCTCGGTGAGCGTCCTGTCGGCGCCAAGCCGCACCCGGAAGGCGAGGCTCTTCTCGGTTGCCGCAAGGGGCGTGCCCCGGTAGATGTCAAACAGCCGCACGTCGAGCAGCAGCGGTCCGGCGCTGGCGCGGATGGCGGCTTGAACCGCGGCTGCGGTCACGGTCTCTTCGGCCACAACCGCGAGATCCCGTTCAACCTCGGGGAAGCGCCCAACCGACGTCGCGTGCTCGGCCGCCAAGGCACCCTCGGACAGCCCTGCAAGCGCCACCTCGGCCACGATGACGCGACCCTGCGTCCGGAGCTCCCACGCGTCCATCACCGACGGGTGCAGCTCGCCCACGATGGCGTGGAGCCGCCCGTCAACATCGGCACGCGCGGCGCGTCCCGGGTGGAGCAGAGGCTCGTCCGCCTCGGTTGTGTAGGTTGGACGAGCAAAGCCC
>CAIXZV010000598.1 GCA_903924005.1 uncultured Chloroflexota bacterium
GATGGAGCCGGGCGTCTCCGGCGCAACGTGGCTGGGGATGCCGCCCGGGAACGAGAACTGGCGGAAGAGCGCCTTGATCCCCGCCTCGTCACCCGTGATGGATGGGTAGACCTCGGAGTAGGTCCCCTCCAGATACGCGTTGGCCACCAGCGCCGGACCGCCGTGCCCCGGGCCAATGATGTAGATGGCGTTGAGATCCCAGGCCCGGATCACCCGGTTCATGTGCGCGTAGATGAGGTTGAGCCCAGGGGTTGTGCCCCAGTGGCCCAGCAGCCTTGGCTTGACGTGTTCCGGCTTGAGCGGCTCGCGCAGCAGCGGGTTGTCCAGCAGGTAGATCTGGCCGACGGACAGGTAGTTCGCCGCGCGCCAATAGGCGTCGATCAGGCGAAGGTCCTCAGGGGAGAGCGGTCCCCCAGCGGTGGTCGGGGTGACGGCGGTTGACTCGCGGTCCACGGTCATGATGGGTCTCCTTGCGGAACCACTGTAGCCCGATGTCGCCCGATGTCGCCCGATCGGGTCAACCGGAGTTCAGACGGCGTCCGTCAAGTCCCAACTCTCGCCGAAGCTGTGGAAGCTCCCGTCGGAGCGGGGCCAGAGCGGCGCAATCGCCAACTCCTCCTCGGCGTCAGCGAGCAGCCGCCGGCCGACCACGACGGCCGCGGCAATCAGCGCGATCGATGCGGCGACGATCAGGTTGCGCATGTCTATATCTCCGTGGGTGACTCTGGCGCCACTAGCGTGGATCGGCGTCGTCAACGCCATGTCAACGGGCGGCTCCCGTTGCCTCAACGTCTGCCCCGGGGTGTGCTCTGCCCACTGACCAACACGATCCCACGGGTCACGCAGCGCCCGCGTGCGCGGCGCATACTCCGGGCAATTCTCCGGGCACCCCCAAAGGGCGACAGGGCACCGTTTCGACGGCGGTGTCGGCCAACGCGGTCCATGCCCGGGCGGGAGCCTGCGCGATCCGGCTCTCGTATCTGAGCGCGCAGCGAAGGAACCCGCCACGCGATGAACCGCCAGCTGCTCTCCGGCGATGAGGCCGTTGCTCTCGCCGCCCTCCATGCCGGGGTGAGCCTCGGCACCGGCTACCCCGGAACGCCATCAACCGAGATCCTGGAGACCTTCTTCCGGCTTGGCGGGCGAGCGCAATGGGCGCCAAACGAGAAGGTTGCGATGGAGGTGGCGCTGGGCGCCGCGTTCGCCGGTGGTCGCGCCCTTGTGACCATGAAGCACGTTGGGCTCAACGTGGCGGCAGACCCGCTGTTCACCGCGGCCTACACGGGTGTGTCGGGCGCGATGATCGTGCTCACAGCCGACGACCCGGGCATGTCCAGCTCGCAGAACGAGCAGGACAACCGCCGGTATGCCGTGGCGGCCGGGCTGCCAATGGTGGAGCCGTCCGACTCGCAGGAGGCCTACGACTTCTTCCTGCGCGCCATCGAGATCTCGGAGCGATGGGGAATCCCTGTCCTGTATCGGATGACCACGCGTGTGTGCCACAGCAAGAGCATCGTGGCACCCCATCCGGAGACCGCCCCGGCCACACGCGCACCTCACTTTGAGCACGACCTCCCGGACCGGGTGATGATCCCGGCCTACGCGCGCCCGGCCCATCTGCGACTGCGGGCGAAGCTCGCCGAGATTGCCGTCTGGGGCGAGACCTGCGACCTGAACCGCCAGGTCTTGGGCAGCCGCGCGCTTGGCATCGTCGCCTCCGGTATCTCGTGCCAGCACGCCGCCGAGGCGGCCCCAGAGGCGAGCATGCTCACGCTTGGCCTCACCTACCCGCTGCCGATGGAGCTGCTGCGCGGGTTCGCCGCCAGCGTTGAGCGCTGTCTGGTGCTGGAAGAGGGCGACCCCGTTCTGGCCGACGCGCTGCTTGCGGCGGGCATCCCGGTGGAGGCAAAGGCAGACGTGTTCCGCTTTGGCGAACTGGACGTGGCTCGGGTGCGGCGGATCCTGGCCCACGACCTGTCGCCTGAGGCCAAGGCGCTCAGCGGCAAGGCGCCAGAACTGTGCCCTGCCTGCCCGTACCACACGGTCTACAACACGCTCCGCAAACACGACTGCATCGGCTCGGGCGATATCGGCTGCTATTCGCTGGGCGTCCTGCCGCCGTATCAGGTGATGGACACCTTGGTGGACATGGGCGCATCCATTGGCGTAGGGCTGGGGCTGCGCCACACGCTGCCGCCAGACCAGGCGAGGCGGGTGGTCTCCATCATCGGGGACTCCACGTTTATCCACTCGGGGATCACCGGCCTTGTAGAGATGATCTACAACCCGCCGCCCACGGGCCACGTGGTGATCGTGCTGGACAACGGCACCACCGCGATGACCGGGCAGCAGGAGCACCCGGCCACGGGTCGCACGCTTGAGCACACCCGGACCGGCCAGGTGTCAATTGAGGCGGTGGCGCGAGCGCTGGGCATCCCGAGCGTGACGGTCCTGGACCCGCACGATGACCCGGACGGCTTTGAGCGGCTCCTGCTGGAGCGACTGGCCGCAAGCGAGCTGTCGGTCATCGTTGCCCGCCGGCCGTGCGTGCTGGCCGCGGCTGATATCCGCAGATGGGAACTGCATGCGACAGCTCGGGTGCTTCCCCAGCTCCCAGACGGTGCCTGCGAACCGGCGGGGGCCGCCCGATGAGCGCGACCGGGGCTCGGGTGACCAACGTCGTGATGGCTGGCCTCGGCGGCCAGGGGGTCATCACTGCGTCCGACATCCTGGCGGAGGCAGCGCTTCACGCGGGGCTGGACGTGAAGAAGGCCGAGATCCACGGCATGAGCCAGCGGGGCGGGCTGGTGTCGTCGGATGTGCGGTTCGGTGAGCGCGTGTTCTCGCCGATGGTGCCGCCGGGCGAGGCCGACTATCTGCTGCTGCTTGCGCCCACGGAGCTTGACGCGATGGCGTGGTGTCTGCGGCCCGACGGCGTGGTCATCGGGACGGACCTCGTCTCCCCCGATCATCTGCCAAACAAGCGGAGCCTCAACGTGGCCCTGCTTGGTGCGCTGAGTGTGCATCTGGACCTGCCGCCTGAACTCATTCGTGAGGCGATGTTGGCGGCGCTGCCCGAGAAGCTGCACGCCACCAACGAGCACGCGTTTGAGATTGGCCGCGAGGCGGCGCTGGCGCGGCGGGCGGCTGGCGGCTGACGGCCGACGACTGACGAAGCCCGGACATGCAACGACCCCGGATTGCTCCGGGGTCGGCTGGCGTGATGTCAGATGTGGCGCGCCCAGCAGGACTCGAACCTGCGACCTTTAGGTCCGCAACCTAACGCTCTATCCGCTGAGCTATGGGCGCGCGATGTGTGTGCGTGGCGGAGAGGGAGGGATTCGAACCCTCGGTGAGGTTGCCCCCACGGCGGTTTAGCAAACCGCTGCACTAGGCCACTATGCGACCTCTCCGTGGAGCAGCGCGGCGCATTCTAGCATTAGGCAGGGGTTGCGCCGGGGCGCTTCGGGCTGGTCCGGGTCAGTGGCCGTCGATACAGCCCTTCTGACCCGACAGGTTTGCGTATCCGGTGCCGGCCGTATACGCCGCGTTGCTCCACTCTCCCTGGACCTTCCACGCGCTGCCGTCGGAGAAGGTGACCGACGGGACGTTAAAGGTCCACGCGCACTTGTCGCCGTTCTCGTTGCCCGAACCGTCGTACCAGGCGCCGGGGCTGGCCGGGTCCGTGACGGCCTCGCTGAGCTCGTGCGCGCTGACGTTGGCGATGGCTGCAAGACCCTGGCTGTGCGTTGTGGTGGTATCGGCCGGATCGCAGCCGGCATCGCCGTCAAGCTTGAAGAAGAAGGCGAACTGGACGCGGA
>CAIXZV010000599.1 GCA_903924005.1 uncultured Chloroflexota bacterium
GGCCGTCCAACCAGCGTGCCGCGCCAGCGCAAACGTCGCCGGGAACAGGTCAGGCGTCAGCCCAACGCCCATCAGCACGGGCGCCGCGTAGAACTCCACGTTTGTCTTCAGCGGCCGGTCCGGGTACTTCTCGTCGAGCACGCGCAGCGCCACGTCCTCGACAGCAATCGCCAGCTCCAGCCAATCCGGGCGCCGCGTCATGGACTCGGCAACCTCGCGCAGCGCCTTCGCCCGCGGGTCATACGCGCGGTACACGCGATGCCCAAAGCCCATGAGCCGCGTCTTGTTGTCAATCGCCTCGCGCACCCAGGCCTCGGCGCGCTCGGGCGTGCCAACCTCGTGGATCTGCTCCACAACCTCGGACGGCGCACCGCCGTGGAGCGGCCCCTTCATGGCGCCAATTGCCCCGCCCACGGCGGACGCGATATCGGCGCGCGTGGAGGTGATGACGCGGCAGGTAAACGTGGAAGCGTTGAAGCCGTGCTCTGCGCCCACGATGAAATAGGCGTCCAGTGCCCGGGCGGATTCCTCGTCAGGCACCACGCCGTTGATCTGGTAGAGGAAGCCCGCGACAAGATCCAGTTCGGGATCCGGCGCCACCGGCTCCAGCCCCTGGCGGATGCGCGCAAACGCGGCGAGGGCCGACGGGGACGACGCGGTCAGCGCCCGCGCCTGGTCCGCGGTGGCCGGCCAGGACGGGTTGTTCTCGGCACCCCAGATCGCCACGGCGGTGCGTAGCGCGTCCATGGGCTTGGCGTCGCGCGGCAGGGCGCGCAGTGCTGTGAGCACCGCCTCGGACACCGGCTCACACGGCAGCTTTGCGTCCGGCTTCCACTCACCGGTCCAGAGCAGTTCGGCCACCGCGGCGTAGGACCCGCCCTTGACCAGTTCCCCGATGGGGTAGCCCCGGTACAGGAGCCTTCCGGCCTCTCCGTCGATGTAGGAGAGCGCGGTTTCTCCGGCGATGACGCCTTCAAGGCCGGGGGAGTAGGGGCGGCTGTCGGCAACAGCCTTGTCGGCGACAGCCGGGGCGGCGACAGCCGG
This sequence comes from uncultured Chloroflexota bacterium, assembly GCA_903924005.1. Taxonomy (GTDB): domain Bacteria; phylum Chloroflexota; class Limnocylindria; order Limnocylindrales; family CSP1-4; genus CAIXZV01. The sequence goes on from CAIXZV010000599.1 coordinate 1,045, forward strand.
GGCGGGGGTGGCAGGCTCAGTCATGACCCCGATGGTAGCCCGGTGTGCGCAGGCGCGAAGGACGCCGAAGGTTGCGGTTTGGGTGCGACGCCGCCGCCCCTTGCGGCTCCTCGCGGATTTCTGGCAGATAGTCAGAGCACGACTGCTCGTCACGGTCCAGCGCGCCCGCACAGCCGTGATCCGGGCCTGTTTCGGCCGAAATCCGTGTCAGATAGTCGCCCAGCGCGGTTCTGCCGCTTTTCGGCGGACGAACAGTCGTCCTCTGACTATTCGCCGGTTCTGGGCGCGACGGCGCGCTCGAAGAACACCCGGAGCACGATCCGGACGGCAATCGAGCCGATGACCGCCAGAACAATCCCGCTCACCAGATCGCCAGGGCTGCCGAAGCCGAACACGCCGTTGAGCCAACCGCCCACGAGCGCGCCAGCGATGCCGACGACGATGGACGCCGCGTAACCGGTGGCCGGGCCGCCGATGATGGCGCCCGAGACCAGGCCCGCTACGAAGCCGATGATGAGCAGCGGCACGATGGCAGTGGTCAGCATGGGCGCATTGTGCGCCGCCGTCAGTCCGGGAGGAAGGCGGTCACGCGCGCGACAAGCTCGGGCGCGTGACTGTGGTGGGCGGCGTGGCGTGCGCCATCGATGACTTCGAGACGGCCGTCGCGCAGCCGTGCGTTGAGGGCGGCCGCGCCATCGCGGAACCATTGCGGCGATGCCGATCCAACCAGCTGCAGCACCGGGACCGTGACGCGGGCGAGGGCGTCGATGCCGATGGCGGGTGCCGAACGCGCGGCATCCAGCTCGCGGACGATCGTGAGGCCGGCCGCAGCGCGCAGGGGCCAGACGGGGTTGGCGCGAAACGCCACGAGGTCCTCCGCGGGCATCCCCACGGCCTCGGTCATGAACGTGGCGAGCAGCCCGTCGAGATCGCCCGCGTCCAGATAGGCCCGCAAGCGCGCCGCCAAGTCAAGGCTCGCCGAGTTGGCATCGCGCAGCACCGGCGCGCTCTCGTAGGCCACAACCCGCCGGATCGCCGGCGTCAGCGCGGTCGCGGCCAGGGCGATGCGCCCGCCCAGCGAGTGCCCCAGCACGTCCACCGCCCCGCCCGGCCAGGAAGCAGCCGCCGCTTCGGCCACGGCCGCCACGTCCTCGAGCTCGCGCACAATCAACCAGTCGGCAGGAGCGCCCGAGTCGCCCGAGTCGCCGCGCCCGCGCCGGTCCATCGCCCACAGCGAGAACCGCGGCGCCAGCAGGGGAGCGGCCACGCGCCAGGTCCGGTGGTCGGCGGACGTGCCGTGGACCAGCACCAGCGGCCGACCCGCCGCAGACCCCGAGCGGAACACCGCAATCGGCGTCCCGTCCCGCGATGGGACGACCTGGCTTGGTCGTTCGGCCGGCAGCGGATCCATCGCCGCAGAGCGTAGTGGTCCACGGGGCACTTGACCGGTGAGGTTGCGCGGGAGGACCCTCCCCGCATGGTGCCGATCGACAACTTCCGCACTCGCCTCGAGGGCGACATCGCCGATGGCCGCGCGCGCCAGCAGGCCGCCCGCCGGCCTTGGGTCACCGGAGCAGATCCCCGCACACGGCTCCTGCTCGCACTGGTGCTCGGCAGCCTCGTCATGGCCGTGGCGGTTGCCGGCTGGACCGTTGCGACCACGCAAACCGACCGCAACAGCGCAACGGCGCGCGCCGCGGTGGAGCGCATGGTCGGCGTTGTCAACGCCACGCCGGACAAGGGCCACGTTGACGTTGCGCAGGCGCAGGATGTGCCCTGGGACCGCGCCGTCCTGATTGCGCCGCTGGCGGACGGTACCGCGATGAACAAGGCGCTGGGCTTCAACTGGTACCAGCCGGGCGACATCAGCACCCGCGAGCCCGAGGCGCAGTTCGTGGTCTTCGTGCAGGGCCAGACAGTTGTGGCCGAGGCGCTGCTGCCCCGCGGCACGTTCCGGTTCGACAGCTATGTGCAGGCGTTCACGCGGGACCACGCCGTGTTCAGCGTTGTACGCAGCGAGGGCGACACGATCCTGCAGCCGTAGTAGCGGCTCGCGGCAGACTCAGCCGCGCCCCTATCGTGGCATCTTGGTCGCGGCCGCCTCGTCCAGCAGCCACGTGGCGTTGGGGACCAGCGCCGCCCGCACCGGGATGTCGCGGACTGGACCGTCCGGCGTGTTCCAGGCCTCGCCCAGCCGATCTGCCTTGGACGCGCCGCTCGCCACCACCAGCAACGAGTGCGCCGCGGCCAACACGCGCGGGTGCATCGTGACGCGCGGGAGGTGGGGCTCGATGTGCGTGGGCGCCGGTACGGACGTCACAAGCGCCGCAGCCCCCCACACCGCTGACCCCGGGAAGACCGAGAGCAGGTGCCCGTCGGGGCCGACGCCCACAACAAACACGTCAATCGCTGGCGTCGCATCGCCCGCCTGACCGGGCGCCCAGGGCCCAAGCTCCTGGATCCGCTCGGCGTAGGCGGCAGCCGCGTCGGCCGCGCCTAGCCCGCGCGCAAGCATGTCGCCAACGGGGATGGGGTAGACGTGGGTGAGATCGATGGGCAGCGCCGCCACGCCGTCCGGGCGCA
>CAIXZV010000600.1 GCA_903924005.1 uncultured Chloroflexota bacterium
CTCGTAGGGCACACGGCCCACGATGCGCTGCCGCATCACATCGAGGGCGCGGTAGCTCGAGGTGAGGACGAGCGCCCGCCCGCGTGAGAGCGCGAGCAGCGCAGCCGCCTCGTCGGCAGCCCGCTCGGCGAAGCCGTCTCCGCGAGGATCGGGCATCGTGCGCGGCACGTAGAGGAGCACCTGCTCACGGAAGTCGAAGGGCGACCCGACGACCAGCTCGCGGGCGTTGTCAAGCCCAAGCCGCTGCCGGTGCCAGGCCCGCAGGGCTGACGGAGGCGCGTTGAAGGCGAAGCGGAAGGCGCTCACGGCAAAGGCCTCGCCGCCGCGCGCGCAGCGGATCCCGACGCCACTGCCCCGCGCCCATCGTCCTATCGGCGCCCTCCCGCAGCCCATCGCCCGAGCGTCGCGGCCTCTCATCGCGCCTGCGGATCCCGCCGTTCTTGCGGCCGCCGCCTACGAACTGCTCAGCAGCCGCCAGGTCAGCCTCTCGGTGGATCTCGGGCGCGATCTGGTCCTGGCCACGCCACTCCTTGTCGCATCGGGCCCGTACGGGTATGGCGCTGAGGTGGCGGACCTTGTGGACTTTGACCGCCTCGGCGCTCTGGTCACCCGTGGCACGACGCTCAAGCCGCGGGCTGGGCACCCCGGGCCGCGGCTGGCCGAGGTGCCGGGTGGTTTGCTGGTTGGCATCGGCCTCCAAAACCCTGGTCTGGACGCGGTGCTGGAGCGCTATGGTGCCGCCTGGGCTGGCTGGCCGCTGCCGGTGATTGTCAACCTCTGTGCGGAGACGGCAGGTGAGCTGGGCGAGGCGGTGCGTCGCCTTGAAGGCGCTCCGGGCGTCGCCGGCTTGGAGATCAACCTGTCCTGCGGCAACGGGCGCGGCGGCGCGGTGCCCGGGCTGGACCCCGACAGCACGGCCTCGTGGATTGCTGCAGCCCGCCGCGGAACGGACCTGCCGGTGATCGCCAAGCTCACCGCGGCCGCGGCCGACATCTGGTCGATTGCCCAAGCCGCCGAAGACGCGGGCGCCGATGTGATCGCGGCGATCAACACGCTGCCTGGCTTCCTGCCGGCGCGCGACGGGCGCGGTCCGGCGCTTGGCAGCGGCTACGGCGGGCTGTGCGGGCCGGCTATCAAGACCATTGCCCTGCGCGCGGTCTGGGAAATTGCGCAGAGCGTGGACATCCCGGTCATCGGCATCGGCGGGGTGTCGGTGCTTGACGATGTGCTGGACCTGCTTGCGGCCGGCGCCTCCGCGGTGGGTGTGGGCGTGGCTGCAATGGCGGACCCGATGCTGCCTGTGCGGCTTGGCGACGAGTTGGCAGATGCCTGCCGCGCCCGGGGCGTGGCGGCTGTGCGAGACCTGGTGGGCACGGCGTTGCCGAAGAAGCGGTCCGCGCCATCAACGCGCGGCGCCGAGTACGCTCGGTAGGGGAGGCGGCGTCCCGTGCACTCCCTTCTGGGTCCGCTGCTCGCCTGGTTGGCGGCCGCCTCGCTCGTCACAGCCGTCACGTATGCGTACGACAAGATCGCCGCGCCCCGTGGCTGGCGCCGTATCCGCGAGCGCACTCTGTGGTTCCTGTGTCTGGCGGGCGGCATCGCCGGGGCTTGGCTCGTCTTCTTCGGGATGCGCCACAAGACGCGGCATCGCTCGTTCTGGGCGGTGCAGATTGCGGCGTCGGCTGTCTGGCTGGCGGCGCTCCTCATCGTGATGACGTGGTAGCACGCTGGCATGGTGACGTGGTGACGTGGTGACGTGGTGACACGAGGCGCGGCCGAGTTTGAAGTCACGCCGCTTGGCTCCGGGCGCCGCGGCCGGGGCCCGGGCGCTTCCGCCGTGATCGTCGCGGTCGCGGTGGCGCTGCTTGTGGGCGGCGGGCTCCTGTCGAGTGCGGTGTTCCCGCCCGTCTCTCCGACACCCTCACCCAGTCTCGTGGCCGTTGCCGAAGCCACGCCCAGCCTGGCCCCGGAGACGCCGGTTCCGCCCAACCCCACGTACGCCCCAGCGGCCTCGATCACCCCGAGCGCCGCAACGCGACCGATAGCCATCTCGGCGCTGGCGGCTGGCGTGCTTGACGGCGCGCTCGCAGGCAAGGTTGTCCTGATTGACGGACGCTTAGGAGCCACGGCCAAGGGCTGTTCCACCGGCGCAGCGCCGGGAGCGTGCCTGCTACTGCGGATTGATGGCCTGGGTGGCCTGCGCATCATCACGGACGCTGGACCCGGGGCCTGGCCGAGCGAGCCGCCGCCTGGCGCTGTGCTGGTGCTCCGCGTCGAGGGTCATAACCTGGTCTTCCTGGGCTCGTTGGTCCTTGGCGCGGGCGGCATTCCGGGAACGGGTTATCTCACGGGTGACTTCGATGTGCCGGGGAGCAGCTTGACCCCGCCGACAAACCTCGTGGAGGCGGACGGCATGCTGCTGCGCAATGGCGACACGATGTGCTTTGGATCGGTCACGTCGTGCGGGCGGACGGTTCCCGCCATCGTCCCGGTTGGGCAATCGCCATCTGGCAACGTCACCTATGGGGATCCGATACCTGTGGCGGTGGCGCCGGTGCTGCCCGGAATTGACCCTGCCAATGCGTGGACGAACGGGCCGTTCTTGCTTCGGCGTCTCCGTGATGGCGACTGCGACTTTGTCGTGAGTTGTCCGGCGGGCGCGTCCTGGGTGGTGGTCGCGCGCGAGGTGCCCAGTGACGTGGTCAGCGTCCAGCTTCCGTAGGCGGGGGCCGCGCCCGGTAGACTCCGCCCGATGACGACCTTGCGACACACCGCCAACCTTGCCGCCCGGGCGGCCATTGCCGCGCGTACCGAGGCGCTCTTCCGTGAGAGCGGCGCCCTCCGCGAAGGCCACTTCCAGCTCAAGAGCGGGCGGCACTCGGACGCCTATCTGGAGAAGTTTCAGGTGCTGCAGGATCCGGCCGCCACGAGCGAACTGTGCGGGTTCTGGGCGGCGGGTGCGCGTGACGCATCCGGCACGGCCGTTGTGGACCTTGTTGCCGGGCCCACGACGGGCGGCGTGATGCTTGCGTTTGAGACCGGGCGGCAGCTGGGGACGCGGGCGATCTTCGCCGAGGAGGTTGCTGGCGGCGAGGGCGAGTCCGCCCGGCGCGAGTTCCGCCGCGGCTTCACCATCACCCCCGGCGAGCGCGTGCTGCTGGTGGACGACATCCTCACCACCGGCGGCTCGCTGCTGGCGATGATCCCGGCGGTTGAGGCGATGGGCGGCGAGATCGTCGAGTGCACGGTCATCGTGGACCGCTCCGGCGGCATGACCACGCTGACATCGCCCACCACTGGGCGCGTCTACCCGCTGCGGGCGCTCTGGTCGCTCCAGCTGCCAACCTACGAGCCCGGTGCCGCCACGTGTCCGCGATGCGCCGCCGGTGAGCCCGCCGTGAAGCCCGGCACCGGGCGCGCGGGCGGCTGGGCGGAC
>CAIXZV010000601.1 GCA_903924005.1 uncultured Chloroflexota bacterium
GTGGATCGCCTGGCCGAAAGCCTGGATCCAAGCTTGGAGGAGGATCTTCGTGCGCTTTGGGCCGCAGAGGCCGTGGGGAGACGGGATGAAGTCCGGTCCAGGAAGGTCGGGACCATCCCTGCCAAGGCTGCGATGGCCAGGGTCCGCAAGAGTCTGGATGGATGAGGGTCAATTTCCATCCGGAAGCGGTTGCCGAGTTCAAGGCGGCTGCCATCAGGATCGAGAAGCTGGCGGTCCCGGCGGTCCCGGCGGTCCCGGCGGTCCCGGCGCCGGTCGGCTGAGGCGCCCCCTCGGTCCCGGCGGTCCCGGCGGTCCCGGCGCCGGTCGGCTGAGGCGCCCCGGCGGTCCCGGCAGCGACCCGCCCGTTTTCCATTCCTACTGAACAGGTCGTGCTCGCAAGCGCACCCGTGTTCAATCCGACTGGAAAGCGCGGGTCCCGGGGCGCCGAAACGGCTTGGTTGGGCCCGTTTCGGGCTCGGAATCGGCAGATAAGTCCGGGATAAGCGACATCCTGTTCACTCCGAGTGAAATGTCGCCCCTACGTGTTCCTCAGCCCATGTCGGCAGCCGCCGCCGATGCCCTGGCACGCATGTCGGTCGAGGCCGGGCAGCGCGTTCGCGCGGAGCGTCGGCGCCGGCGCTGGACCATGCGCAAACTCGCCGATCTTGCGGGGGTCGCACTAGCCGTAGTCCACCGGGTGGAGGCCGGGCATGTCGCGACCCTCGAGACCTATGCAAGGCTGGCCACAGCGCTCGGGCTTCGGCCGGACCTGCTGCTCAGCGATCCGCGTGCCCGTGCGGCCAACCGGCAAGGTGGCGAAGACATCGTCCATGCCGCGATGGGCGAACTCGAAGCCCGCCTGCTCGCAGCACCGGGCAGAACCATCGCCATCGACGAGCCCTATCAGCACTACCAGTTTGCCGGCAGGGCAGACGTGCTGGTCGTGGATCGCGAGGAGCGCAACCTGTTCCACATCGAGAACCGCACGCAGTTCCCCAACCTCCAGGATGCCGCCGGGAGTTGGAACGCAAAGCGCCAGTACCTCGCGCGCGAGATGGCGGAGCGCTATGGCATCGGCCCAAACGGCTGGCGCAGCATCACGCACACGATGGCCTGCCTGTGGTCCGCGTAGGTCCTCCACACAATCCGCCTCCGCCGGGCCACCTTCGATGCGCTCGCACCTGACGGACCCAAGGCGTTCGAAGCTTGGCTTGGCGGCACCGAGCCCGACCCCGGCACGACCAGCATCCTCATCCTGCTGGATCCGCTCGTTGCAACAGGCGAGCGCCGGCGCGTGTGGGCCCCGTCACACGAGCCGCCGCGCCTCGATCCTCGCTATCGCGACTACGCCGACGCGGCCGAAGCACTGCGACGCCTTCAATAACTGGGGGCAATCCCGTGCCGTCGTTCAGGGATTCCCCCGACACCGGAGCGCCCAAACGCGGTGTTACCGTCGCCGACATGACGCGCAACCAATGGATCACCCGAACCTCCATCGCCATGGCCCTGACGGTCCTCGCTCTGGGCACGCTGACCGCGGTCGCGGGCAGGCAGGACCTGGGCGTGCATGTGGCCATCAACCCCGATGCGGGCAACCGCATCTACATCACGGACGTGAACCCGTACAGCGATGCCGGCTGGAGCGGCATCCGCCCAGGCCTGATCGCTGTGGAACTCAACGGCATCACGCTCATTCGCCTTCCGCAGTTCACCTACCCCGACACACCGCCAACCATGGACCCCAACACCGGCGAGTGGCCGGGACCGGTCCCCAACGGCATTGAGCCGGCCCAGCCAACCCAGGTGGCGATGACGGCCGAGGAGTTCAACAGCCTTGCGACCAGCCCCGTCACGTCCGGCGTGTTCGTGAACGGGAACGATCTCGCAGCCTGGACGCCCGCCAACCCGGGCTACATGTGGTCCATCGGTACCGACGGCGTTGGTCTCCGCGACACCCTGATGGGCGTGCTGGTGGGCGGGATCCTCATGTTCGGCTTCGCCTGGTGGCTGGGAACCGGGCGAGCGGGCGAGTCACTTCGCCGTCTGGCGTACCCGCTAGGTCTTGCGACCGGTGCCACGCTGGCGCTCCAGCCGCTGGTGCAGACCTCGTCTCCCGTGCTGGTCATGCTTGCCGGGGTGCTGGCGCCAATCGCCATGCTGCCGCTGGCGGTGGCGCTGGTGGAACGGGTTGAGACACCCGAGGAGCGCCGCTTCGCGCTGGTGGGCGCCGCAGGGTTCGCCGTGGTTGCCATCATCATCGGCATCGCCCGCGTCTGGTCGCTGCCGTGGCAGTACCCGCCGCTTGCCGTCATCCTGGTGACGGCCGGGATCACGCTGCTGCCCGGCCTGTTGGCGGCGGGACCGATCCTGCCGCGGGCGCTGCGGGTGTCCGCTGCGGGCACGCACGGCACGCCCTCCGGCGCCGCTGCCACCGACGCCACCACCAGCGGCCGCCTGCTCCACTCCAGTGAGCTGGCCGTGGTTGGCGTCACCCCGCTCTTCGGCATCACGAGCACCAACCCCCCGTACATCTTTCCCATCGCGTTCTGGCTGATCGCGGTGCTGGTTGCCGGTCGGTTCACCGTGAGACCGCTCGCCCGCCTCGCTTCACGCGCTCAGCTTCAACGCGACCTGGTGGTTGCCGCAACCGAAGCCGAGCGCGCGCGCGTTGCCGCCGACATCCACGACGACGCGCTCCAGGAGCTCACGCTGCTGGTCCGCCGGCTTGACGCGGCGGGTGACACCGAGGGAGCCGACATCGCGCGGGGCGTTTCGGACCGGCTTCGCGCAATCTGCGGCGACCTGCGGCTACCCATCCTTGACGACCTTGGCGTCGCGCCGGCGCTGGACTGGCTTGTGCTGCGCATTGAGCGGCTTGCTGGCGGCGAGGTCCGCCTCGAGCGCAGCGACGACGTGCGGCAGCCACCCGACGTGGAGCTCGCGTTCTTCCGGATTGCCCAAGAGGCGCTGGCGAATGCGGTGAAGCACGGTCGCCCGCCGATTGTTGTCCGCTACCGGGCCACGGCCGAAGGCGCCTCGTTGGCCATCGATGACGCTGGCGCGGGCATCCCGTCCGACGCCGCCGATCGCGCCGAGAAGGACGGCCACTTCGGCCTGCTCAACATGGCGCAGCGCGCGGAGGGGATTGGCGCAATCCTTGACGTGCGACGCTGGCCAAAGGGCGGCACGCATGTGCAACTGGAGTGGCGCGCCAAGTGACGGACCAGGCGGCGGGCCAAAAGACGGGCGGGCCGGGCGACGCGCCTATCCGCGTTGCCATCGTGGACGACCACCCCGTGGTCCGCGACGGGACGGCAGCCCTCCTTGCCGCCCAGCCTGGTCTGGAAGTGACCGGCACCGCCGGGTCCTTGGCCGAGGCGCGCGTGCTGGTGGAGCGCGGCGGGATCGATGTACTGCTGCTGGACATCCGCCTTGGGACCGATAGCGGTCTCGGGCTCCTCGCCGGTGGCGCACCGCCTGGCTGGCCCGCCATCGTGGTCCTCACCGCCTACGACTACCCGCAATACGCGGATGCAGCCCTGCGGCTTGGCGCTGCGGGGTTCGTGCTCAAGACGGCGCCCCTCGCCGAACTCCGCGAAGCCATCGAGCGCGCCGCTGCTGGGGGCCTCGCGTTCTCGGTCCGCCCGCGCGCAGGCGCATCGCCGCACCTGTCCAAGCGCGAACTTGAGGTGGTCCGCCTCGTGGTGGACGGTCGCACGAACGACGAGATTGGTGCCGCGCTTGGGATCGGTACCAAGACCGTCGAGACGCACCTCGCCCGCGTCTTCGAGCGCTTCGATGTGGCATCGCGCACAGAGCTCGCCGCCCGCGCCCTCCGCGAGGGTTGGCTGGACGTTCCGCCAGACTGATGGCCGCGGGCGCTCAGGCCGGCCGCACCACGGGCAGCCCCAGCACGCGGGCCGCGTCGGCCAAGCGGTCGTCGTACGTGACAAACGCGTCCAAGTCCGGCACGAGGGCCAGCGCCGTCGCCAGGTGAATCGCATCAAGGGTTCGAAGCACTTGCGGTTGCAGCATGGCCGCCACCCGGGCGATCGCCTCGTTCACCTCGATGACCTCAACCTCATCCACCACGCGGTCTCGATGAGCGGGATCGTGTGGGCGCCGCGCGGTTGCGCGATGGACCTCGATGACCCCCATGCGGCTCGTCGCAATCCTCGGCGCCTGCGTAAACCAATGAAAGACCGCGGGCGACTCGGTCTCGTTGAGCACCAGCTTCACCAGCGCTGAGGCGTCCGCGTAGGCGATCCTGCTCATCGTTCATCCTCATCGCGCATCTCCTGCAGGATCTCGCTCAGCGGCCTGCCGGGAATGCTTGGCGGATACGGCAGGTTTCGCCGATCACCCCTGGCCGGCGTGGCTCGGCCGTCCGCGATCATCTGGTCAATGATCGACAGGCGCTCCGGCGCGCGCGGTCCCAGCGTCGCCACCGGCTGCCCGTGCTCCGTGACCTCCAGCGTCTCGCCCGCTTTCACGCGATCCAGATAAACGGACAGGTTTTGCCGAAGCTCCCGCACGCCAACCCGCGCTGGCCGACCGCTGGTTCCGCCCGTCTCGCTCATGCGCCGAATGTAGCACCATGTAGCACAATTACAACATGTCGCTCTGCCCGTAAAGTTGCGCCATGGCATCGCTCCCCGCCCTCGCACGCCTTCTCGGCCGTAAGGCGCTCGTCCTGCTCTCGGTCGCCGCCTGCGGCACCGCCCTGACCGCCGGGCTGCGCATCGCGACAGGGTCCGAAGTCGCCGTCTTCGTGGCCGCCGCGGTGACCCTCGCGGCCCTTGCGGCGATCGTGGGTGAGGCTACGGACCAGCTCGGCGGCAGGTTCGGCCCCGGCACCACCGGTGTCCTCCAGTCGGCGCTCGGCAACCTGCCGGAGCTCTTCATCTCGATCTTCGCGCTGCGCGAAGGCCTGGTGGTGCTTGTCCAGACCGCGTTGATCGGCTCGATCCTGGGCAACAGCCTGCTGGTCCTGGGCCTCGCGTTCCTCGCAGGCGGTCTCAAGAACGGGCGCCAGGTCTTTGACGCGGCGCCGGTGCGGACCATGTCCGTGATCCTCGTGCTCGCGGTGGCCGCCCTCGCCATCCCGACGATCGCCACGTCGCCCGGCGGTCCGGACGCCGGCCACGCCACGGAATTCTCCGCCTTCGTGAGCGTCATCCTGCTCATCGTGTTTATCGCCTCGATCCCCTACTCGCTCGGCGGCGGCAAGGGCGCCTCCGCGGAGGTCCCCGCGAGCGAGACGCTCTGGCCGCTCACGCTGAGCCTCGGCATGCTCGTTGCGGCAGGTGTCGGCGCAGCCATCGTGTCCGACTGGTTTGTCGCCGCGCTGAAGCCCGCGATGGCCACGCTCCATCTGTCGGAGGCGTTTGTTGGGCTCGTGGTGGTGGCAATCGCAGGCAACGCGGTGGAGAACGTGGTGGGGATCCAGGCGGCCATGCGCAACCGCACGGACCTTGCGATCAGCCTGATCCAGAACTCCAGCCTTCAGGTGGCGATTGCGCTGACGCCGGTCCTGGTGCTGCTGAGTCTGTTCATCTCGCCCGTACCGCTGACGCTGGTGCTGGCGCCGACGCTGCTGGTGGCATTGGCGATGACCGCCGTGCTGGGCGCGCTGATCGTGTTTGACGGCGAGTCAACGTGGCTTGAGGGGCTGATGCTCCTCGGGCTCTACCTCATCATCGCCGCGTCGGTCTGGTGGGGCCCGGCCGTCACGATCTAGTTTCACCCCGACGGGGCGCGGGCCGGTGCCACCCGTCTGGCGGGTGAACGGTTTCGTCCCGAAACAAACCACCCCTCCGATGCACGGTTGGTTACGTGGAGAGGCCCAGCGGCGCAACAAGCGCGCCGCCGGAGGGGTGAAATGTTGCGTGGTGAAACCGTTCGCCCCCCTGAGGGGTGACGGTGACGCGAGCGGCGCCTACGGGTTGGTGACGGTCACCTTGGTCATCACCACCGGGTTGGTGGGGATCTCCTTGTCGGCCGCCGCGGCGATCTTGTCCACGGCGTCCAGACCGGACGTGACCTCGCCGATGATCTGGTACGTGTTGGCCGACGCCAGCGCGGGCTGGGCGCCGTCATCAAGCACGATGAAGAACTGCGAGTTCACCGAGTTTGGCTGGCTCGTCCGCGCCATGGCCACGATGCCTCGGTGGTACTGCTGGGTCACCGGCTCATCTTTGATCGTGTACGACGGGCCGCCGCGCCCAATCAGGTTCGAGTCGAGGTTCGGAACGCGTCCGTACTGACCGTCGCCGCCCTGGATCACGAAGCCCGGCACGACGCGGTGGAAGATGACGCCGTCGTAGTAGCCGCATGCCGAGAGCGCCACGAAGTTGCCCGCAGCAATCGGCGACCAGTCGGCGTGGATGGTGATGGCGATGGCGCCCTTGGCCGTCTGGAGAGTGACGGTGCGCGTCTGGCCCGCAGGGAGCGCCGCAGGCTGGCTGGTTGGGCAGCCCGAGAGGTCTGCGGGCCCGGCCGACGCCGGCGCCGCAGTCGGCGCCGCGACGTCCGAGACAGCCGATGGCTTGGCGGTGGCCGGCGCGGCGGCGCTCGGTGAGCAGGCGCCAATCAGGAGCGGGATCGCCAGAAGGGCGACCAGCCGTGTGGATCGTGTGAGGTTCATGCGGTGGCCTCCAGCGCGAGGGTCGTGTTTGCGGGTCGTGTCTGTTGCCCCGCAGAGTACCGGCTTGCCGGAGAACACCTCGGCAGCGCTGGCATCGGGCAGGCCCACCCGCGTGGCGTCGCACGGGATCGGCCCCAAGCCGCACGCCGCCGTATGCCGCCGTCGTACACTCGAGGGCAATGGATCTGCGTATCGCCGACATTGTCCCGTCGCCAGCTGAGCGCGACGCGATCGACGGTTTCCTTGACCCCCGCATCGGCCCCGCGCGTGGCGGCTGGGACGGCGGAGACTTCGTCGTTGCCACCGATGGGCGCATGGCCCGCGGCGGCCACGAGGGCCGGTCCAACCGCACGCTGCTGCTGCCGGTGTTTCACGCGGTCATGGATCGCGTGGGCTACATCAGCCCGGCGGCCCTTGCCCACATCTGCCGCCGCCTCACCGTCCCGCCCGCAGAGGCCTACGGCGTCGCCAGCTTCTACGCCCTGTTCACCACCAACCCGCAGCCGCGCGCCGTTGCCCATGTGTGCGACGACATGGCGTGCCGCCTCGCCGGCGCCGAGAAGGTCTGCGAGGACCTTGAGCGCGAGCTTGGGCCAGCTGGCCATCCGCCCGAGGGCGCCACGATGACCTGGCACCGGAGCCCGTGTCTCGGCCAGTGCGAGCGGGCGCCTGCCGCCCTGGTCACCGTGGCGGGCGAAACCGCCATCCGCACCTCTGACGGACCAAACGACGCGGCCCGCATCGTGGAACGGCTCACCGACGGCCTCCACGGCCAAGACGACCACGACCCGCTCGAAGGACCGCTTGGCACCGCGCCCAGCGATGAGCGCCTGGCGATGCTGCGGCGGATCATCCCCCAGGCGGGTGGCCCGGGGCTCCGGCTGCTGGCCCGCGTGGGCCGCATCGACCCCACCAGCCTCACGGACTACCTCGCCAATGAGGGCTATCGCGCGCTGCGCGCAGCCATCGAGATCGGCCCCGAGCGGGTGATCGAGGAGGTCATCACCGCCGAGGTCCTTGGCCGCGGCGGCGCCGCCTTCCCGGCCGGTCGCAAGTGGGCCGCTGCCCGCGCCACGCAGGCATGGCCCAAGAACATCGTCTGCAATGCGGACGAGGCGGAGCCGGGCACCTTCAAGGATCGCGCGGTGCTTGAAGAAGACCCGTTCTCGCTGGTTGAGGCGATGACCATCGCCGGGTTCGCCGTGGGTGCGGAGCTTGGCTTCGTCTACCTGCGCGGCGAGTACCCGCTGGCTGAGGCGCGCCTCCAGCACGCCATCGACAGCGCCCGAGAGCGCGGACTCCTTGGTACCGATGTCATGGGCGCGGGCTTCGCCTTCGACATCGAGATCCGCCGCGGTGGCGGCGCCTATGTCTGCGGCGAGGGCACGGCCATCTACGAGTCCATCGAGGGCAAGCGCGGTGAGCCCCGCAACAAGGCCGCCCGCTCCACCACCGCCGGGCTCTTCCAGCAGCCCACCGTGCTCAACAACGTGGAGACGTTGGCCAACATCCCGTCGATCATCCTCGAGGGCGGCACGGCCTACGCCAACCTGGGCACGAAAGGCTCGAAGGGCCACAAGCTCTGGAGCATCTCCGGCCATGTCGAGCGGCCTGGCGTGTACGAGACCGAGTTTGGCATCACGCTGCGCGACCTGATTGAGCTGGCGGGCGGCATCGCCGGGGGCAAGGCCGTCAAGGCGATCAACCTGGGCGGCGCGGCGGGTGTCTTTGTTGGGCCGGAGTCGCTCCACATGCCGCTCACGTTTGAGCACGCAAAGGAGGCGGGCGCCACGCTTGGTGCCGGGGCCATCGTGGTGTTTGACGAGACCACCGACATCCTGGACATCCTGCGGCGCATCGCCGAGTTCTTCCGCGACGAGTCGTGCGGACAGTGCGTCCCCTGCCGCGTCGGCACGGTGCGCCAGGAGGAGCTGCTCGCGCGCCTCGCCGCGGGCTCGCCGCGCGGCTCCGTTGCGGACGAGCTCGCCCTCCTCAACGACCTTGGCATCGCGATGCGCGACGCCTCGATCTGCGGTCTCGGCCAGACGGCCAATGACGCGCTGGCGTCGGGCTTGAAGCTTCACGGCGTGCTGGCGAGGGTGGGTGCATGAGCACGCACGACGAGCACGAGGTTGAGGTGGAGCACGAGGTCGAGCAGCACGAGACCTGGATTGGCTTCGACCACACCATCTACACAACGTCCCCGGCTCGCTCGCCCAAGATCCCCATGGCGCCGACGCGCCGCGAGCCTGAGCTGCTCGAGATGACCATCGACGGCGTCCCCGTGATGGTCCCCAAGGGTTCGAGCATTCTCGAGGCGTGCAGGGCCCAGGGCATCGACATCCCGACGCTCTGCCATGGCGAGACCGTGGAGCCCGAGGGCGTCTGCCGCCTCTGCGTGGTGGACAGCGGCGGCAAGGTGCTCACCCCGTCGTGCTCGGCCAAGGTGAGTTCGGGCATGAACGTCAACACCGAGAACGAGCGTGTCCGCCACTCGCGCAAGCTGGTGCTGGAGCTGCTGGCATCCTCGGTTGACGTGGACCTTGCGGGCCCGGCGCTGCCGGACCAGACCATCGCGCGCTACATGGCGCGTTACGGCGCCGATCCCGAGCGGTTTGGCCCGCGCGGCGGGGCTGCTGCCGCCGGCGAGCGAGATGCCCGCCACACCGGTCATCATCAGATCCCCGACGGGTCTGCCGCCGAGACGGTGGCGCAGCCGGTCAAGATCGATAACGACCTCTACATCCGCGACTACAGCAAGTGCATCCTCTGCTACAAATGCGTTGAGGCGTGCGGCGTGGACGCGCAGAACACCTTCGCCATCTCGGTGGCGGGGCGCGGGTTTGATGCGCGCATCTCTACCGAGTTCGACATCGGCCTCACCGAGTCTGCCTGCGTCTTCTGCGGCAACTGCATCAACGTCTGCCCCACGGGCGCGCTGATGTTCAAGTCCGAGTTTGACCTGCGCGAGGCAGGCGATTGGCGGCCCGAGGAGCAGAAGGTCACCAACACCATCTGCCCGTACTGCGGCGTGGGCTGCACGCTGCAGCTCCACGTGCAGGACAACAGCATCGTGAAGGTGCTGTCGCCCGCAGGCTCCGAGGTCACCAGCGGCAACCTCTGTGTGAAGGGCCGCTTCGGGTTTGACTTCGTCCAGGTGCGGCCCAAGGGGCAGCGCGAGGGCTAGTTTCCGGGCTAGTTTCCGGGCTAGTTTCCGGGCTAGTTTCCGGGCTAAGGCTCCGTCAGTTCATCACCGCTCGTGATAATCGCGGGCTGATCGCTGTCATCGGGGCCTGCCGGACGTACGCGAGGCGACGCTGACCCTCGTGGCATTACAAGCGGTGATATGTGGGGCGGTAACGGCGCCCGTGACGCACCTTTGGCCGGGGCCACCCTCCGCCGGCGCGATTCTTGCCGCGGATTATCACGAGCGGTGATGGGCCGACAGGTCGCGGCCGACGCCCGTGGGCCGACGCCCGTGGGCCGA
>CAIXZV010000602.1 GCA_903924005.1 uncultured Chloroflexota bacterium
CGGCCGGGTCACGGGCAGCGCGGGGCTGTCCTCCGCCAACACGTTCGCGTACACGTACGACCGCGACGGCGGCCGCGCGACCCAGACCGCGGGCGGGGTGCTCTGGACGTACGCCCACGACCGGACCGCCGAGCTCGTGTCGGTCCAGAAGGGCGTGCTGCCGGCGCAGCCCTTCTCCTACGACGGCCGCGGCAACCTGACCGGCGACGCCGAGACCGGCGCGGGGGTCACGGCCCACGCGTACGACCTCGGCAACCGGCTGACGCGGATCGAGGCCGCGGGGACCGCGGACGACGCGGACCTTGCGTACGACGCGCTGGGGCGCATCCGGCCCGCGCCCTGTCCGGCTCCACCGACACGTACTCCTACGCGGGGACGAGCTCCGCCGCCGCCCGCATCGCCAACAGCGCCACGGGGAGCCTCGACTCGGTCGTCTCGCCCTCCGGCGAGCGGCTCGGCGCCAAGGCCGGCTCGGCCGTCAACTGGCTGCTGCCCGACCTGCACGGCTCGGTCGCCGCCACGCTCAGCCAGGACCAGTCCACCGTGACGAGCGCGACCCGCTACGACGCCTGGGGCGGCACCATCGCCACGGGCTCCGCCGGCGGCACGGCGGCGGGCGACAGGGCCTGGAAGTACCAGGGCCGGCTCGACGTCAGCCCCTCCGGCCTCTCCACCCCGCTCTACGACGCGGGCGCCCGCCTCTACGCGCCGGCACCGCCGCCTTCACCTCGCTCGACACGTACGCCGGCTCCGCCCAGGACCCGCGGTCCATGAACCGCTGGCTGTACGCCGAGGCCAACCCGGCCACCCTGGTGGACCCGACGGGGCACTGCGCGTACAGCCAGAATGGCAGGCCGCTCGGCTTCCTAGGGGAGTCGCTCGGCTGCGCCGCCGGGACTGCCGCAGGCGCGGCGAAAGCCCTGTGGGACATGGGCACTGGAACCGTCTCGATGGCCGCCTGCGCCTACTGGGCCCCGTGCATGCGGGACCGCTCACAGGAGATCAGCCAGGTGGTGCAGCAGGTCGCCGACGATGTCGGCCGTCGCGGCCTGGGAGCGGTCGCGGGCGACGCGGTCGCCGGCGCCGGCAAGGCCGCCGACCAGTGGGTCAAGGACGCGGGCCGCCCCGGGTTCGACGGCGCCTTCACGATCTCGTACACGGGCACGACGATCGCAGCCGCCGTCATCGGCACCAAGGGCCTCGGCGCCCTCCGGCGCGGGGCGGTCGCGGTCGACGCGGCGGGGGCTGGAGCGGCGATTGACATGGCCTCAGTCCCGCTCGCCCAGACGGCATCTGGGTCGGTGAACTCCGTGCTGGACGCCGTTCGGAGCCAAGGCAGCTGGGGCCAATTAAGTGATTGGATCCGCTTCTCCAGCAAGACGACCATACCGCCGTCCATCTCAGGCGCGAGCTGGGGCGACAAGTTTCCTGCCATCAAGGGCGGCGGGATCAATCCGAAGACCAAGTACACACTCCCCTTCCATTACCATATTCACCAGTTCAACTGGTCGAAACCGTGGCTGTGGTTCCAGAAGCAGAAGACATGATTGGCCCAGAAACGGAGTACCGTGTTCTGGTAGGTGTGCTGGCCGTGTCGTCGCTCGGGATCGCCACCTTGGCCGTTGCGCTCGATGACGAGGGGATGGTCTGGCGTGAGGTCGGGCTGGATGCCGACGGCCGCATCGTCCATCGAATGCCATCGCCGAGACATCGGTACGGCTCCCGCGGGTTCTGGGACCTGACGCCGGTTCCGGCGGATATTGGGACACGCGTAACGCCCGATTGGTTCGAGGAACTCTGGGCGACGAAGAACGGCGATCCGCCCGCCCTCCTTGCGCCGACAAGGCCACTGTCGGATCGCCTCCGACGCATGTTTCGCAGGCGCTAGCCTCGACTCGGTCGTGTCGCCCTCCGGCGAGCGGGTCGGCGCCAAGGCCGGCTCGACCGTCAACTGGCTCCTGCCCGACCTCCACGGCTCCGTCGCCGCCACGCTCAGCTCGAGCGAGTCGACGGTGACGAGCGCGACCCGCTACGACGCCTGGGGCGGCACGGTCGCCACAGGCGCCGCCGGCGGGACGGCGGCGGGCGACAAGGCCTGGAAGTACCAGGGCAGGCTGGACGTCAGCCCGTCAGGCCTCTCGGCCCCGCTCTACGACGCGGGTGCCCGCCTCTACGCACCGGGCACCGCCGCCTTCACCTCGCTCGACACCTACGCGGGCTCGGCCCAGGACCCGCTGTCCATGAACCGCTGGCTGTACGCCGAGGCCAACCCGGCGACGCTCACGGACCCGACGGGGCACTGCCCTGCGTTGCTTGCGTGGGCAGGAGGACCGTTCGCGGGTGCCCTCGGCACAAGCGTGTGCGTGGCAGGCGCGGTTGTGGCATTTGCGACCGCAGTGTTCGCGTCGTCGGCCGCTGTTGAGTATTGCGCGGGAGGCGGGCCGCTTACGGGACCCCGGTGCAATCTACCCAGCCTCTCGACAGCCCCCGGGACCTCCACGTATGTGGCGCCCACAGCCGCACTTCCGGCGTCTCGGCGCGACGAAGGGTGGAAGGATGGGGTCCTCGACATCAAGGGTCCGCCTTTCGGCCCGACCCCACAGACGGTCCCGTGGACCCAACGCCAAGTCGGCCTCGATCCGGGCGGCCATGTTTCCCGCAACAATCAGCCTGGCGGCGACCAATCCCCAGGCGGCAGTCCAGTCATGCGCTGCCTTCGAGACCCGCGGTGCGTGGCCGCTGTGGTGGGCGGCACTGTCGCAGTAGTAGGCTTGGCTAAGTGGGAGGACGAGTTCGGCAACGTATCCGCGCCCGGGGCGGGCGGCCCGAAGCCTGTGCCGACCCATGCCCCCACGCCGAAGCCTTCGCCCACCGTGAAGCCTTCACCAACGCCCTGGAGACTGCCATCATCGACGGGAACGACGGGGAGGCTTGACCCTTTCGCCCTCTAGATTGCTCTGCTCCTACAAGTTCGATGGTGGGTCGTGATGGCTGAAGTTGTCGGCGCGACGGAGATGATCCTCGCCATGGCCGCGACCGGCGCCGCGTGGTGGCTGACGTTCCGCTCGCGGGGCGCCAGAACTTGGCGGATGCTCGCGGTGATGGCCGCTCTGTCGGGCATGTACATCCTCCCGCCGGTTCTGAACGCCCTACACCGTCTCCCGAGCGCTGGTGTCGCGCTTGTCATCGCCACCGCCAGCTGTACGTGGCTTATCGCCACCAACTGGGGCGAGCGGCTTGGGCTCTTCGCCTTGAGCGCCGAGGAGGACCGATTCAACGCGCGACTGCGGGCCATCGCGGCGTGGGCGGGGATATTCGGCGCTCCAGCGGAGCCCGCCGAGGCGGCGTCTGACTCGCCTCGGCTCCTCCGGGAGCTAGAAGCACTGTCGCCGCCAGATGCCGCATGGGGCCGGGTGGTGCAATTGATCCGCGAATGCGTCATCAGCACGCCCAATGCCACCCCAGTCGATCGGCAGGAGATGTGGCAGTTCGACGCGTGCCGGCGTGCGTGGTCAAACGTGCACGACCGGCGGATCATCAGGGGGAGCCGCTCGAGCGCAGCCTTCGACTTCGAGGTGGACCTGCGCCTCGGGATCACCGCCACTCTGCGCGACATCGCCGGATCGGATCTGGATTCCGCCAGCGGGGAGATCGAGACGATCGAGGCCTCTGTCGCACCGACACCAGAGTGGGTCGCCGCCAAGGTTGCAGCGCTCAACTGGCTTCGTGCACTCGCTTTGGCGCGCGTCGGCACATCGGCAGAGGCACCTGCCGATGCCGCAGGGTTGCTTGCGGTAGCGCGATCCACATGGCCGCAGGGGCATGACCCCAGCAGCCCGCTCCCCCTAAGTATCCAGTCGTGACCAACCTGGGCGGTGGACGCCCTGGGGCGCGCCACCGCGACCGTGCGCAACGACACGGCGGGC
>CAIXZV010000603.1 GCA_903924005.1 uncultured Chloroflexota bacterium
CGCACGTGCAAGCGCGACGCGCTGTGCCTGGCCGCCAGAGATCTGCGTGGGCTTGCGCTTCTCGTAGCCGGGAAGCTCCACGAGCTTGAGCATCTCGGTGACGCGCGACTCAACCTCGGGCCCTTTGACGCCTTTTCGACGCAGGCCAAACGCGACGTTCTCGTAGATGGTCAGGTGGGGGAAGAGCGCGTAGTTCTGGAAGACCGTGTTGACCTGGCGCTGGTAGGGGGGCAGCCAGGTGACGTCTTCGCCGTGGAGTTCGATGAGGCCAGACGAGGGCTGCTCAAACCCGCCGATCATCCGCAGCGTGGTGGTCTTGCCGCACCCCGACGGGCCAAGCAGGCTGAAGAACTCGCCCGGGAGGACCTCAAGGTCGATGTGGTCCACTGCCAGCACGTCACCGTAGGCCTTGGTGACCTGGGTGAGCCGAACGTCAACGTCCTGCACGGCTAGGCGACTGCTCCTGCAGATAGGGGATGGGCCGGACAGCAGAGAGGGACGCGGGCTGCCGTGACGATCGAGTGAAGATAGGGCTGGGAAAGGGGGGGTGTCAAATGCGGATCGTTGCATCAAGACCCCCGCTCCCGTGCGATATTCGTGTCGAACCTGCCGTATTGGATCGAACTTCGCAGACTTCGCGGAGGGCCATGTCTGCGGGCCCCCGTGGGCGCCTTGCGCCCGGCTGCGCCTCACTGGGAGCGCGGGTACGATAGCCCGGCTGTCGAAGCCGCCAAATGCGGCGTCCCTGTAGCGGAGCCGACCTGCCCCTGATGAGCGCCCTCACCGAAGCCGCTGTCCTCGCCGCCCTTCGCACTGTCCAGGAGCCGGAACTTGGCGGGGACCTCGTCACCCGGAACATGATCCGGAACCTCGCGATCAGCGGGTCCGAGGTGTCCTTCACCGTTGAACTGACCACGCCCGCGTGTCCGCTCAAGGACCAGATTGAGTCCGAGATCCGCACCGCGCTTGCCCCGGTTGGCGCCACAGGCATCACCATCAACTGGGACGCCGCCGTGCGCCGGGCAAACCCGCGTGCGCCCGAGCTGCTGGTCCCGGGCGTCAAGAACATCATCGCCGTTGCATCGGGCAAGGGCGGTGTGGGCAAGAGCACCGTGTCGGTGAACCTGGCGGTTGCGCTGGCGAAGTCCGGCGCCACAGTTGGCCTTCTCGACGCGGACATCACCGGCCCCAACATCCCGATGATGCTGGGCATCGAGGGCCAGCCGGTCAGCAGCCCCAACAACAAAATCCTCCCGCTTGAGCGCCACGGCGTGAAGGCCATCTCCATCCAGTTCTTCGTGCCAGAGGGTCAGCCCATCGTGTGGCGCGGCCCGCTCATCGGCGGGGCCATTTCGCAGTTCCTGCGCGACGTGGAGTGGGGCGAGCTTGACTACCTCGTCGTGGACCTGCCGCCCGGCACCTCGGACGCGCAGCTGACGCTGGCCCAGGCCGTGCCGATCAGCGGCGTGGTGCTGGTGACCACGCCGCAGGACGTGGCGCTGGCCGACGTGGCCAAGGCGCTCGCGATGCTGCGCAGGCTCAACGTGCCCATCGTGGGGCTCGTTGAGAACATGAGCGCCTTTGTTTGCCCCCACTGCGGCGACACAACCGAGATCTTTGGGCACGGCGGCGGCGAGCGGTTTGCCAAGGAGCAGGGGCTGGACTTCCTGGGCAAGATCCCGCTGGACATCACGGTGCGCCAAGGCGGCGATGCGGGTGTCCCCGCGGTTGCCCAGCGCGAGCCGGGGCCGGCGGCGGTTGCCCTTGAGGTGATGGCCGGGCTGGTTGCGGCGCGGATGTCGGTGCGGGCGGCCAACTCCGGGGGACCCGTTCTGACGCTGAGCTGATCTCGGCGGCCGCGTCGGCTCCGTCGGGCGGCGCCCCGTGCGGCGGCGCCCCGGCCCCGTCTGATGCACGCCTGACTCAGCAGCGGCACCTCGCTGCGCGGTTCACGGCCCGAACCCCGGGTTGGCCGCGCGAACCGCGCGCTAGCGATGCAGTCCTGAGTCAGGGGCAACTCAGGGCAGCGTCACGCGCCGGAGGCGGGTTCCCGCAGCACGTCCAGCAGGACCGCGGCTCCTGCGAGGGCCGCGCGATCCGCTCCGTGGCGTCCGCGCAGGAACGCAAGCCTGTGCTCAACGCGCGATCCGTCCGGCGTGACGATGGCAACCACGACGTCCGTGTCGTTGCCGGCGGGGCACGCCGTGACCGCAAGACCAACCGAGGCATCGCCCACTGTCCGGACGCGCTCGGCCTCGGCGATCAGCGCGGCGTCTTCGGTAGCGGACCGCTCCGTCTGCACCTCGGCGCGGCGCAGCGACGCAAGGGTTCCCAGCAGCCCAACAAGCGCGCCGCCCGTGCCGCACTCAACCATCCCCACGGTCCAGCCGCGTGCGATCAGCGCCTCGTCCAGCGCCTCCGCCCAGGTGGTGGCCCCGCGCGCCCAGACGTACGTGCCCACGAGGCCCAGCAGCTCGGCCTCCGCCGTATCGGCGAGCAGGGCAGCGCCGCGCGCACCGTCGGCCCGCGCCGAGATCCGCACGTCCACGGCGTCGCGCCGCGCATAGGTGGCCACGATGGGGTTTGACCGGCGCAGGATCGTCTCGCCCAGGACCTCGGCCAGCTGTGACTCGCCAATGCCTGTGAGGCGCAGCGTGCGGACATCCAGATCTGCGCCCACGCCACGCGTGTGCAGCAGCGGCACCACCCCGTCGGTCCACATCGGGCGCATCTCGCGGGGCGGGCCGGGAAGCGTCACGATGACACGGCCGTCTGGCCGATCCACCCACCAGCCGGGTGCCGTCCCGTTGTGGTTTGGCAGCACGGTTGCCGACGGGATCACCCACGCCTGCTTCACGTTGACCGACGGGAAGGGCTGACGGCGACGGGCCCAGATGCCCTCCAGCCAGGCGAGGGTGTCGGGATGCACGGCAACGTCTTCGCCGCAGACGGCCGAGACGGCTTCTCGCGTGAGGTCGTCGGGTGTGGGGCCAAGACCGCCCGTGGTGATGACGAGGTCCGCGCGCGTGAGCGCCGTGCGCATGGCATCCACCACAACGTCGAGATCGTCTGGCAGGTTGGCAATGCGCGTGACGTGCACGCCAAGCGCCACAAGGGCGCGGGCGAGATCACCGCTGTTGGTGTCCAGCGTCTCGCCCACGGTGAGTTCCGTGCCGATGGCGAGCAGTTCAGCGCTGTGGAGGCGGCGTAGGGTGTGCTGCATGGTGCGAGCGTAGCGGGTGCTGCGGCTGACGGGTTGAGCCGGGGGCGCGGGGTATTATGGCCGCGGCCCACCCGAGGCCACGCAAGCCCGCTGGGGAGGACAACCGCTGGACGCCGACCGGCCAGATCCAGAACCTGTGCGCCCGTCGCCCAACCCCGCGGCGGAGCCGGAGCCTGCGCCCGAGGCCCGCGGCCTCTTTGCGCAGCTGCGCGCCACCCGTGACGCCGCCATCGCGATGGTCCGCGCCCATGTCGACCTGGCGAAGGCCGAGATGCGCGAGATCGGCGGCGAGATTGGCCGTGCGGTTGGTCTGGCGTTTGCCGCCGTCGGCTGCCTGACGCTTCTGCTGCTGCTCCTGTTCGTCGGCGGCATCCTGTTCCTGGGCGAGTGGATTTTCGGCAGCATCGGCTGGGGTCTGTTCCTCGGCTGCGAGGCGCTGCTGGTCATTGCTCTCTCCATGGTCCTGGCTGCCGTCCGCGCCGGCGGCGCCAAGCGCGCGGCCATCACTGCGGGTGTCACCGGGCTCGTCCTGGCCGTTGTGCTGGGCTGCTCGCTGCTCAACCTGCTCTGGACGGCCGTTGGCGCCGCGCTGCTGCCGGGCATCGAGGCAGGCGTCCGACCGCTCGCCACCGGCACGCTGGTGGTCGCGGTCGTTGGCTTCGTCATCGGCCTGATCGTTGGCCTCAAGTACGCCACCTTTGGCAAGGCCAAGGGCGGTGGGGCTGGCGCTGGCGGCGGTCTGCTCGCCGGTGCGATGTTTGGCGCCTTCAGCGCAATCGCCTTTGGCCCGCGCGCAGGCATCGGGCTTGCGCTGGCCATCATGCTGCTGCTGTTTGCGGCCACGTGGGGCGCCCTCGCCCGCACGCGCATCGACCCTGAAGAACTCAAGAAGCGGTTCATCCCGCGGGCAACCATCGACACGACCAAGGAGACGATCGAGTGGGCGAAGCGACAGAATCCGCTCGGGCCTCGGTCGTAGCGTCCCGCGCCCGGCTGGACGACGAGATCGTCCGGCTGGAGGCCTCGGCGCGAGCCGCGGTGGACGTCAAGGCCAAGGTCAAGAAACACCCGGTGAAGGCCGCGGGCGTCGTGGCCGGCGCCGGCTTCCTTGCCGTGGGCGGGCCCAAGAAGGTGCTGCGCGGCGTCCGCAACGCCATCTTCGGCAAGCCCGACCCGCTGCCCAAGTCCATGCTGCCCGATGAGATCGAGGCCGCCGTCTCGGCCCTCGGCACGGACGGCGCCAAGGTCCGTGGGAAGCTGGAGCGAGAGTTCGGGCGATATCTGCGCGAGACGGCCCCGCAGTCGAAGGACCGGGACCTGTTTGCTGTCCTGGTTGGGCTGTTTGCAGCGATCTCCCGGCCAACAGCTGTGAAGTGGGGCAAGCAGCTGGCCGAGCGCGCCATCAACCCCGATCCCGAAGCCTTTGCGGAGCAGGTGGCCAAGATCAAGGCGCGGCGCGCTGCAGCGGCCGAACCGGCGCCTGATGCGCCTCCGGCGCCTCGGGCCCCCGAAGCGCCGAGCCCGAGGACCTGACGCTGCAGCGGCGCCTGCTAACCGCACTCCTGTTCGCAAGCGCCGTTGCCACCGCCTCGTGTGGGGGCGGGTCCGCCGGTGCGTCGTCCGCACACAACTCGGCTGGCACGTCCAGCGATCCAGCAGGCCTGGCGTCCTACCACGCCCGCCTGTCGATGATCAGCAAGGGCAGCGCCAGCCCGGCCGAGTTCCTGTGCGAGGGCGTCGTGGTCCTGGGCTCCAACCCGGCGGTTGACGTGACCGTGCGCCAGTCCGGCGGCGGCAGCCCGGACGCCCTGCTCCACGTCGTGCGCATCAATGGCAAGCTGTGGGCGGACTCCGGCAGCGGTCTTGTTGAGACCACAG
>CAIXZV010000604.1 GCA_903924005.1 uncultured Chloroflexota bacterium
CATCAACAACCGCGCGCTGTCGATGGCAGCGCAGGTGATCGCGGTGGTCCTGCTTGGCGCGTTCCTCGTGGCGTCGTTCGGCGGCGGCGATCCGATGCCGTACGCCTGGCTCTCGCTGGTGTTCGCCGGGGCGTACCTCGGCGGACTTGGCTGGTACCGCACCCGCAGTTGATGGCGAGTGCCTGCCGCCCGCGTGCGGGCCGCGTGCCGCGACGGGTCGTGGCGCCGGGGCTATGCTCGCGGTGAAGGAGCGCGCGATGACCGACCTCGTCTTCCCAAAGGACTTCCTCTGGGGTGCTGCCACGGCCGCACACCAGGTTGAGGGCGGCAACGACAACAGCGACTGGTGGGACTGGGAGCTGCGGCCTGGCACAAACTGCCCGGACCGGTCAGGGATCGCCTGCGACCACTGGCACCGATACGCCGAGGACATCGCGCTGGCGGCGGGACTTGGTCTGAACACCTACCGCTATTCGGTGGAATGGGCGCGGCTGGAGCCAGAGGAGGGCGTCTTTGACGGCGCCGCGCTTGACCACTACTTGGCCGTCACAGACGCTGTGCTGGCGGCGGGGCTGACCCCGATGGTCACGCTGTACCACTTCTCGCTCCCCCGCTGGCTGGCGCGCAAGGGCGGCTGGCTGGCACCCGATGCGCCCGCGCTGCTCGCCCGCTTTGCGGGCCGAGTTGCGCACGCGTTCGCAGGCCGGGTGCGCTGGTACTGCACCATCAATGAGCCGGGCATCGTGGCCTTTGGCGGCTATCTGGGCGCGCTTGGGTTTCCGCCGGGCCGCCTCGACATGGCGTCGTGGGACAAGGCCGCCGCAAACTTGGTCGCCGCGCACCGGCTCACGCTGCCGGCGGTGAAGGACGCTGACCCCGCAGCGATGGCCGGGCTCGCCCACTCGATGATGGAGTGGGAGGCGGATGAGGGCGGGCGCCCGTTCATGGAATGGCTCCGGCGCCGCAACGAGGACGTGTTCCTCGCGGCGGCCGTGGACGATGATTTTGTGGGCGTCCAGACATACACGCGGGTGCCGGTGGCGCTCCCGGGGTGGCAGTCTGTGCTGCTGCGGGCTGCCCTGCGGGTGCCGCAGCTGATTGCGCTGGTGGCGCCGCCGCTGATCCGCAAGCAGGCGCTGGACCCCAACCCGCCGCTCCCCGCTGGCCGACGCCGCACGCAGATGGGGTACGAGTTCAGGCCGCAGGCCGTGGGGGCGACGATCAGGCGCGCGGCCGCGCTGCTCCCGGGCAAGCCGCTGGTGGTGACGGAGCACGGGATCGCCACGGATAACGATGCAGAGCGCATCGAGTTCATCGACGGCGGTCTGCGCGCCATCGCTGAAGAGCTTGACGCCGGCGTGCCCGTCCGCGGCTACATCCACTGGAGCCTGCTGGACAACTTCGAGTGGGCGCGGGGCTACTCGCAGCGCTTTGGCCTGATTGGCGTGGACCGCGCAACGCTGGAGCGCACGGTGCGGCCGTCGGGACGTCACCTGGGCGAGATTGCGCGGGCGGGGCGCCTGCCCGGCTGAGGTGCTCGGCGCGCTGGGCCTGTGGCTCGGTGCCGCGGGCGGCGGGGGGCTCGGCGGGGGCTCGGCGG
>CAIXZV010000605.1 GCA_903924005.1 uncultured Chloroflexota bacterium
ACTACGACGATCCCGCGTCGAAGGACTGCCACGTTGTCAGCAAGAGCCCGGAGGTTGGGCCTGCGCCCAACGCCAAGCAGATGGTCCAGATCTGCCGCAGCACGTTTGTGCTGGACACGGTCGCCCTGGCGAGTTGACCGGCGGCTGCGTCCCTAGAGGGCGCGCAGCCTCGTCTGCGGCCAAGTCCAGTCAACGGGTACGTCAGCGGCAGCAAGCGCCCGGCGTCGGCCAGCCTCGGTTGCGCCCAACACGAGGATCACGTCGGTCTTGGTGGCCTGGCCCGCCTCGACACCCCACAGCCGGGTCATCTTGCGGTTGGCCGCCACGTCGTCACGGACCAGGCCTGCAAGACGGAACCCGGCAGGGTAGGCCGCCTCTTCCCAGACTCGCTCGGCAAGGCCGAGGCCCGCAGTTGAGGGCTTGCCGCGGTCCATCTCCACATCGCCGATCACCAGCACGGCGATCCCGTCGTCGGTGAGGGCGGGCCGCAGATCCGCAAGCACCTCGCGCAGGAAGCCGATGTAGGCCTCGGGCTGATGGGCCTGGTCAAGCGACGCGTCGATGGCGTTGGCGTCAAAGCCCAGGAGCCAGGTGCGCAGCCAGTTGTAGTAGCCGTACTTGAGGACGCGCAGGTAGGGCGGCGAGGTCACCACCAGCCGTGCCCGGTCCCCCATGCCGCGCTCCCGAAGCGCTTGGCGTACACGGAGCCCGGCCGTCCGCGCGTCGCCGAGCAGGGCGATGCCCGTGGTGTTGGGAAGTGGCTGGCGGTAGAGGCGATCAAGCTTTGCGCCAAGCGATCCAAAGGCGTCACGCTCCGGCGGCTCGTACCCGGTCCGCTCCACAAAGGCACGCACGTAGCGGGGCGCCATGCTGAACGTGTTGGGCATGACGGTGGACAGGTAGGCCGGCGTCTTGCCGTGGAGGATGCCCGCGAGTGCCGCCGCCAGGAAGCGGTCCACACGGTCGTCCAGCTGCAGCCGGGACCGGAGGTGCGCCACCTGGCCAAGCGTCACGGCATGGAAGGCCACCGCAACTTCGCTGGGGAGCGCCTCGTCGCGGGCGTCCGGACCGCCGCCGCTGCCCGCCCGCGGAATGAACGCCGACGGGTGGCCCGGCCGCAGACCCGCTTGGCGTCCAATCGCCGTCCACGCGTCGGCATCCGCAAGCCAGCCGAGACGCAGCGCGAGCAGCCGCGTCCTGGCCTCCACGGCCGTTGCGGGATCCAGCTTTGCCGCGGTGAGGACGTGGGCGAGCGGGTTGAGGTCGTTGCCGACGCCGATCCGGCCCTCGGCGGCAGCCTGGACGGGCGCCGTGCCGCGACCGGAGAACGGATCCAGCACCACGTCGCCGGGGCGGCTGTACCGGGCGATGAAGGCATGGGCCATCGCTGCCGGAAAGCTCGCCAGATACGAGCACATCGGGTGGAGGCTGTGGCCCCACAGACGCGTCTGGTCCTTCCAGTCCGCCTCAAGCGCAAGCACCGGCAGGGCGCTCGGCAGCTCCAGCGCAAGCTGGCCGACGGTGGACGCGTGTACTCGCCTGGTGGTGTCGGGCATTCCCGGGCCTCGACGGTCCGCGCGACGTCTGGCGCCGCGTGCGGGTGGCGGAGCATACCACCGGGCATTTGCGCCGCGGAGGCCGGTAGGATCTGCCGATGGACAACCGTGGGCGATCCGCCGCTCCAATCGGCATCCTCTGCGCCCTCCCCGAGGAGATGCGGCTCTTCCGTGGCGCGGTAGAAGACGCCCGGACCGACACCCGCGGCGGGACCGAGGTGGTCACCGGTCTGCTTGACGGCGCCGCCGTCGCCTTGGCGGACGCGGGCATCGGCAAGGTGAATGCGGCCGTGACCGCCGCGCTGCTCTGCGACAGGTATGGCTGCAACCGGCTCGTCCTCTCCGGGGTGGGCGGGGCGCTTGACCCGGCCGTGGCAATCGGCGACGTGGTGGTGGGCACACGGCTGATCCAGCACGACTACGGCCGTTCCACCGATGCCGGGTTCACGCCCTATCGGCCCGGGGTCTGGCCCTTTCCGGGGACGACGAGGGGTCTTGGCTGGGACATGAGCGCTGACATGGAGGCGCGGCTGCGCGCGGCCGTTGGGACCGAGCCGCTGCCCGGCGTGAGGGTCCGCGGCGGGGACGTTGGGAGGGCACCCCTCGTCCACTTCGGGACCATCCTTACCGGAGATGCGTTTATCGCCGGCGACGGTGTTCGTCAGGGGCTGGTGGACCGGTTCGGCGGCCTCCTCGTTGAGATGGAGGGCGCGGCCGTCGCGCAGGTGGCGGAGCGCTTTGGTGCCCGCTGGCTGGTCATCCGCGCCGCGAGCGACCTCGCCGGCCACGACAGCGGCATTGACTTTCGGGTGTTCCTCGACGACGCCGCGCATACCGCAGCAACGCTTCTGCGGCGACTGCTGCCGGCGCTCTAGCGACCCCGGACGAACGCAGATGAACGCAGTGGCGGGCTGGCCCCTCGATGCGCACGCGCGCGTCCACCCGTCCCGCGGGTGAACGGTTTCGCGCCGAGACGTTTCACCCCTCTGGCGCACGGCCTGTTGCGCCACGGGGCGCCCCCACGTGACAAACCGTGCGTGGCGCGGGCGGATCGTTCCGCGCCGGAACCGTTCACCCGTCCCGCGGGTGAACGTTGCGCGCCCGCGGCGCCGGGCGGGCTCCCAGACGAACTCAGCGGCGGGCAGGCGCCTCGATGCGCACGCGCGCGTCCACCACAACCGCGCCATCGGCCAGGACGACGACCGGGTTGCAGTCGATCTCCACGATCTCCGGGTGCGCCTCCACCATGGCGCTGACGCGCAGGAGCACGCCCTCGAGCGTCGCCACGTCAGCGCGAGACGCGTTGCGGTAGCCCTCGAGCAGCGGGTACATGGCCAGTGAGCGGAGCATCTCGCCCGCGTCGCGATCGGTCAGCGGCGTGATCCGCACGGCAACGTCCTTGAGCAACTCCATCTCCGAGTCGCCTGCGCCACAGGCGATGACGGGGCCAAACAATCGGTCGTGGACAACGCCCACAAGCATCTCCGTGCCAGGCGGAACCATGCGCTGGACCAGCAGCCGCTCAACCGGGTGCCCGGCGGCTTCGAGATCCCGGACCATCGTCTCGGCCGCGGCGCACACATCGGCCGCGCCTTCAAGGCCAAGCACGACGGCCCGGGCCTCGCGCTTGCGCATGACGCCGGTGGCGACAGCTTTGAGCGCAACAGGGCCGCCAAGCTCGTCCGCGGCCGCGCCCGCCTCGGCAGGTGACGCCGCAAGCCGCCAGTCCGCAACTCGGATGCCGTAACAGCCCAGAAGTGCTGCCGCCTCGTCAGGCCGCAGCCAGCGCGTGCGGTCCAGCGTCTCGCCAACCTGGGTCATCGCCCCGGCAAGCACGGCAGCGGCGTCATCCTCGCGGATGTCCGTGAACGTGGGCACGTTGCCTTCCGGGGCCATGCGCCACTCGGCATAGCGGGCCGCATGGGCGAGGGCCCGCGCCGCCTCCTCGGGGAACGTGAACGCGGGCACCCGCAGCGACGGGCTGTGCAGCGCAGCGGGACCGCCCTCCGCCGACATGAACACGGTCAGCACCGGGACTGGCCGCGGAAGCGTGGCCACAGCGTCGTGGATGGCCGCGGCCACATCGCTGCTTGACGCGCCCAACGGCGGCACAAACAGCACGATGATTGCGTGGATCTCCTCGCATGCGGCGAGGATCCCGATGGCGCGCCCGTAGGCTTCGGGGGGTGCGTCAACCGTGTCAACCGGGTTGTCGAGCGTCGCCATCGCCGGGAGGCAATCGGCCAGGGCGCGTCGCGCGGCCTCCGGGAGTGGCGGCACGGTGAGGCCCCCGGCCTCGCAGGCATCAGCGGCAAGGATGCCTGGCCCACCGCCGTTGGTGAGGATCGCCACGCCGCGACCGGGCGGCAGCGGCTGGTTGGCAAGGAGCGAGGCCACATCGAAGAACTCCGACAGCGTGTCGGTTCGCACCACACCTGCCTGCCGGAACAGCGCGTCCACGGTGACGTCCGACGCGCCGATGCGCGCACCGGTGTGCGACAGCGTTGCCCGGGCGCCAGCGGCGGACCGCCCGCTCTTGACCACGATGATGGGCTTGGTGCGGCCCACACGCCGGGCAATCCGCGAGAACTTGCGCGGGTTGCCAACGGACTCTAGATACAGCGCAATCACGCTGGTCGCCTCGTCTGCCTCCCAGTACTGGAGGAAGTCGTTGCCAGACAGGTCCGCCTTGTTGCCGATGGAGATGAAGCTTGACAGCCCAAGGCCAAGGCGGTTTGCGTGCTCGATGATGGCTTGGCCAAGCGCGCCGCTCTGCGACAGAAAGCCAACCCGCCCATCGATGGGCAGGGTGGGGGAGAACGTGGCGTTGAGCCGCACGCCCGGCTCAAGGTTGATGACGCCCATGCAGTTGGGGCCAACCAGGCGCATGCCCGCGCCGCGACAGGCTGCCACAAGCTGGCCCTGGCGCGCCGCGCCTTCATGCCCCGTCTCCGCAAAGCCGGGCGAGACCACAACGACGGTCTTGACGCCCTTTGCTGCGCACTCGTGGACGGCGCCGATGGTCACGTCCGCCGGAAGGGCGATGAGCGCAAGGTCAACCGGCCCGGGGATGGCGCTCACCGAGCGGTAGGCGGCAACCGACTGGACCACGTCGGCATTGAGGTTCACCGGGTAGACCGGGCCGGTGAAGCCGCTGCTCACCAGGTTGTGGAAGAGCTCGCCGCCTACAGTGCCGCGCTGGCGCGACGCCCCGATCACGGCAACCGAAGCCGGGTGGAGGAGCGCGCGGACTGCTGCTGCGGCCGCCGCCTGCTCGCGGCGCTCAAACCGCTGGCGTGCCTCGCCGCTGAGCTCCGTTGGGAACTCCACCGAGATGCTGCCAGGCTCAGAGTGCAGCCGGAGCGGGAAGCCGCTGGCCCGGAAGACGTCGAGCATCTTGGCGTTTTCCAGCAGGACTTCCGCCAGGAACGTCGTGATGCCGGCCTCGTTGGCGCGCTTGGCGAGCGCCTCCAGCAGCAGCGTGGCCACACCCATGCCCTGCCACTCGTCGGCTACAACAAAGGCGGCCTCAGCCGTGGTCTTGTCGAGATAGAGGTAGTTGCCGTTGCCGATGATGCGGGTCACGCCGCCAACCTCGGTCTCGGCCACAAGCGAGCAGTCGCGCCGGTCCTCAAGCACCGCCCACTTGCGCGCGCGGGCCTCGAGATCGCCGCCGACGCTGGCAAACCGCAACCGTCGCGACTCCGGGTCCAGCGCTTCAAGGAACGCCACCATCCCCGGGATGTCCGTCTCGGCGGCGTCGCGGATCCGGATGGAGGAGCCGTTGCGCAAGATTGTGTCGCGCGACTCGTCCCGGCTTGCCGCGGGGGTGAAGCGCTCCACGGATCCTCCTTCCTGGCCCGGCGGTCGTGCTGCCGGACACCCGTCATCGTACGCGCTGGCGTGCGCCACTCTAGACTGCCCAACGCCATGCCTGTGCCCCAACCCAATCCAACACCGCTGGTCATCTACGGACCGGCCAGCCTCGCCTACGACTTTGGGCCCGGTCATCCCTTCACGCCGCGCCGCTTTGGCCCAGGGATTCACCTGCTTCGGGCGCTTGGCGCGACTGACGTTGTGGAGCCCGCTGCTGCATCCGCGGCCGAACTGGCGACGGTCCACAGGCGCTCATTCCTGGCGGACATCGAGCGCCTCTCCGACTTTCCGGAGATGGGCGCTGAACTGGCGGTCACCGATGGCGACACGCCGCCCTTCTACGGGATGCACGATGCCGGGGCCACGGTGGTGGGCGGGACGCTGCACGCCATGGAGCAGATCCTTGCGGGCGAGCGGCTCCACGCGTTCCACCCGGGCGGCGGTCTGCACCACGCGTTCCCCGCGCGAGCGAGCGGCTTCTGCGTGTTCAACGATGTCGCCGTTGCCATCCGCCGGGCGCGTGACGAGGGCCACCGCGTGCTCTACGTGGATGTGGACGTGCACCATGGCGACGGTGTTGAGGCGATCTTCTGGGACGACCCTCTGGTGCAGACCGTGTCCATCCACGAGTCCGGGCTCACGCTGTTCCCTGGCACGGGCTGGGTGGAGGACCGCGGCGGCGAGGGCGCTGAAGGGTCCGCCGTGAACATCCCGCTTGAGCCAGGCACGTCCGACGCATCGTGGCTGGCCGTGCTTGAGTCCGTGGTGCCCGCAGTGGCCGCCGCCTTCCGGCCCACGATCCTGGTGACGCTCAACGGCTCGGACGCGCACGCGCGTGACCCGCTGGCGAACCTGCATCTGACGACGCTGGCGTTCCAGCGTTCGGCGCAGCTCCTCGACAAGATTGCGCACGAGCACGCGGGCGGCCGATGGCTGGCCACGGGCGGCGGCGGCTATGACGTGTATAGCGCCGTGCCGCGCAACTGGGCGATGGTCTGGCTTGCGCAGGCGCACCGCGTGGTCCCGGTCGAGACCCCGGTTGCGTGGCGCGAGCGCTGGGCGGCAGAGGCATCGGCCCGCAAGGCCGGGCCACCACCGGAGTTCATGCTTGACCCCGAGGGCACAGCCGCTCCGGAGCCGCCTGCCGTGGCGGCTGCCAACCGCGCCACCGCGGCCGCGGCGCTGCAGCACACGCTGCACGTCCTCGCGGAGCGCCACGGGTCCTAGGTGCGCTGCACCCGGACCGGTGCCCGTGCCCGACATGCGGACGGCTCGCCGTCCCGCCAGATTCGACGGGTCGTCGTTTTCGCGCCGACGAGCGTTGCCCGATGTCGGCGCCGTCCTACAGGCGCCTGTGGATCTTTGTTGTCAGCGGACCCAAACGGCCGACCGGGGATCGTGATGGAACCACTCGGCCAGCCGGACGGCCACCGGGCAGGCTTGTGTGACCAGCCCCGCGCGTTTTGGAGCTGCACCTTCCAACGCACGGAGCGCTGTTCAAAATGGGTTCTCCCCTGGCTGCGGCCCGCCGCGCAATCGCCGTCCTGGCCGTTGTCTCGCTGCTCGCCGGGGGCGCCGCGGCGCCCGTGCTCGCCGCGCCGGACGCGACCGCCCCCATCGTCACCACGCCCGTGGTCTCGCCCTCGCTCATCGTGCGGGGCGTGAGCGGCGCGCCCACCGTCACCGCCACGGCCTCAGACCCGTCAGGCATCGCCTCTGCGGAGATGAGTCTCGACGGCGGCGACTGGGGCCCGATGGCCGCCATGGACGGCACCTTCGGCGGCGTCAGCGAGGGCCTCACCGCGGGTCTCACCGCGGGCGTCGGCAAGGTGTCCTCCCTAAGCGTGGGCATGGTCCACAACTGCGGGCTCCTCGAGGACGGCAGGGTGACCTGCTGGGGCGACAACGCCTCTGGCGAGCTGGGCGGGGCCAGCCTCGCCTCCTCGAGCTCGAGCCCGGTGATCGCCGCCGGCATCAGCACCGCCACCGCGATCAGCGCCGGGTACCTGTACACGTGCGCCCTCCTTGCCGACAGAACCATCCGCTGCTGGGGCAGCAACACCATCGGCCAACTCGGCGACGGCACCACCACCGGCACCCACACCTCGGGCGGCCCCTACGCAAACCCAGTCACAGTCACCGGGATCACAACGGCCATCGCCGTGAGCGCGGGCTGGAACCACTCGTGTGCCATCCTCGCCGGCGGCACCGTCCGCTGCTGGGGCTGGAACCAGGCCGGAGAGCTTGGCAACGGCACCACCGCCGATAGCCTCACGCCGGTCGCCGTCACCGGGATCACCAACGCCGTTGCGCTGAGTTTGGGCCGGCAGTCCACGTGCGCCGTCCTCGCCGACGGGACCATCCGCTGCTGGGGTTTGAATACCTACGGTCAGCTCGGCGACGGCACAACCGTCAACCGCAGCGCATCGGTCGCCGTGACGGGCATCACCACCGCCGTGTCGGTGAGCGCTGACAACTACCACACCTGCGCGCTCCTCGGCGACGCCACCGTGCGCTGCTGGGGCGACAACTGGTACGGCCAGCTCGGCGACGGGACCACCTCGTTCGGCGTCGCGTCCCCGGTCACGTTTGGTGCCACGGGCGTTGTCGCGGTGAGCGTCGGTAACGCCTCCACCTGCGCCTTGCTCGCAGGCGGCGCCGTATGGTGCTCGGGCAAGAACTCACAGGGCGGGCTGGGCGACGGCACGAAGACAAACCGGGTCACCCCGGTCCCCGTGTCCGGCATCACCACCGCCACGGCGATTGGAGTCGGCCTGGCCCACGCGTGCGCCATGCTGGCCAGCGGCACGGTCACGTGCTGGGGCGCCAACTACACGGCGCAACTTGGCGACGGCACCTGGGTCGACAGCACCGTTCCGGTGGCCTCTATCGCGCTCCCCACCGGCACACACGAGGTCTGCGTCCGGGCCACCGACACGGCATCCAACACCAGCGCCGGCGGCGCCTGCGCGACGCTCGAGGTGGTTGCGGCCGGGTCCGACACCACGGCGCCCACGTTCAGCAAAGCCGCAACCGTGGCGCTGCGCACGGCCGCCGCGCTCAGCACCGCCTCGACGGCGTCCGCCGTCCCCGTCACGGTCTCCTGGGCGGCAGCCGACAACGCCGACGGCAGCGGGCTGGACCACTACACCATCGAGGCGCGGGCCAACAACGGCGCCTGGGCAACGCTGGCTCTGGCCACCCCGCTCGCGGTCAGCGCTGCAACCACGATGCCCTCCACCGGCACGGCCACGTTCCGGGTGACGGCGTACGACACCGCTGGCAACTCGCAGGTCTCCCTGACGGGCGCACGATCGGCGGCGCTCACCCAGAACACCAGCAAGCTCGTGGTGTTCAAGGGCGCCTGGACGCTCTACAAGAAGTCCACGTTCTCGGGCGCCAGCGACAAGTACAGCAGGACCAAGAACGCCTACGCCACGTACGTGTTCACCGGCCGGGCCATTGGGCTCGTCTCCATGAAGAGCAAGCTGTCCGGACAGGTGAAGGTCTACATCGACGGCAAGCTCAAGGCCACCGTCAGCCTCACGGCGTCCGCAACCTCGTACCGGACGGTCGTGTGGCAGTACGCCTTCGCCACGTCGGGCAAGCACACGGTCAAGCTCCTGGTCGTGGCGACCAGGGGCAAGCCGCGCGTGGACCTCGACGCGTTCGTCGTCCTGAGGTAGCAGAGGCCGGGCCGTCCGTCTGGGCGGCCCCGCCGTGGCCCCGCCGCTCCCGCAGCACCCGAGCAAACGGGCGATCCACGCCCGGGTTCATGTCTGCGCCGCACCCGGGCTGGGCAGGCTCGTTACACTCAGCGCTGAGCCCCCGTAGCTCAGCGGATAGAGCGGCTGCCTTCTAAGCAGTTGGTCGCAGGTTCGATTCCTGCCGGGGGCGCCATTGCCGGGGGCGCCCCGGCGGCTGGCGCAGGATCCTGTGTCGTACGATGGGCGAACGGCGAACGTTGCTGCGGGCGGGAGCAACCCCCGATAGGGAGTGGGGTGCATGGGCAAGCGCAGAACGACGGGATTGGATGTCGCGTCTGGCGAAGACCGGCTTGCCTTAGGGCACGACTCGATCCTGATCATCAGCCTCGTGCGCGACGGTGCTGGGGCGTTGTTGGACGTCGTCATCGAGTTTGCCAACGATGCCTGGCGTGACGACTTCGGGATCAGCGAGCGGGACCTCGCCGGGCACAGCCTGTTTGCCACTGTGCCTGCCCTCAAGCAGCGTCTGCCGATCTACCTCAAAGCTGTCCAAACGAGTCGGCCCGTTCGGCGGGTCCACCCAATGCCGGGCGATAAGCGGCGCCGATTCGCCGTTCAATATGAGCCGTTTGGTGATCGGGTGATCGTCGTGGCGCGCGAGACGTCGCGCGAGGCGGTCCTTGAGGAAGCGCTCCGCGTTGCTGAGAAGCGCTACGTGGCGATCGCCGAGACCGCCGTGGACGCCATCATCAGCGCAACCGACGACGGGGTGGTGGTTGCCGCAAACCCTGCTGCTGCCGCACTGTTTGGCTACCGCGTGGGCGATGTCGTTGGCCAGCCGGTCTCGATCCTGGTGCCGCCGGTCCACCGGGGCGACCACCAGACGGGCATGCTGCGGGTTGCCGCCGGGGGCACGCCACACATCATGGGGCGAGTTGTGGAGATCACGGGCCTCCACCGCGATGGGCGGGAGATCCCGATTGAGTTGTCGCTGTCCGAGACGCGGACGGGCGGCATCCATCTGGTGACCGCGATCATGCGGGACATCTCCGAGCGTACGGCAGCCGGGGCCGCGCTTGAGCAAAGCCGCCAGCAGCTTGCGGAGGCGCAACGCATCGCCCATGTCGGGAGTTGGACGTGGGACCCCGCGGCCGGCGCCATGCGGTGGTCCGACGAGTTGTTCCGGATCTGGGGCCTCCAGCCACGGACTCCGGCGCCCTCCTTTGCCGAGCTGCAGGGGCTGCTACCTGTGGAGAGCGGGCAGGCGCTGCTGGACGCGGTTGGCCACGCCATCGACACGGGTTCACCGTTTGAGGTCCAGATGGACGTGCGCCGGCCTCACGGGGCGATCCGCCACGTGATTGCGAGGGGCGAGGCAACCCACGGGCCTGACGGGACCGTCACGCAGGTGCAGGGCACCTTTGCGGACGTCACCGAGCTGCGCGAGGCGGAGCGGAATGCAGAACGGGCACGCGCACGCCTGGACGCGAGTGCGCGGACCGAAATGGTTGCGCGCCTATCGGGCGGCATCGCCCACGACTTCAACAA
>CAIXZV010000606.1 GCA_903924005.1 uncultured Chloroflexota bacterium
CGCCTTCGCCCTGGGCGTCAGCGAGGAGCAGCGCGTGACGATCCTCGCCGACACGCTTCCGGATCTGGGAACGCCAGAGCACACCACGCTGCTGGCGCTCACGCCGGAGCGCTGGAAGGCCGTCCGGGCGGAAGCTGCCCGCGTGCTCGACACGCTTGAGCGAACCGAGCTGCGAGACTCCGAGACAGCCGTGATCCGCGCCGGCGTCACGGACCGCATGGCGGGCGACCTCAGCGCCGACGAGCGCACCCTGGCGGCCTCGATGATCAGCCAGCTGGTTGTGCCCAACTCGTCGTACTCCGCGCAGCTCACGGCGCTTGCGCGGAGCCGCGCCGCTGAGGCCGTGGCGCCCGTCACCAAGACCTGGGAGAAGGGCGAGACCATCGTCCGCAACGGCGACCGCGTGGATGCCGTGGCGTTTGAGGCCATCGACTACTTCGGGCTCAACAAGGGCGGTCTCGATGTCGCGAGGCTGATCGGCTTCGTTGTCCTTTCCGTCCTTGTCATCGCGCTGCTGCTGCTGTGGACCTGGCGGTTCCGGCGCGAGTTCTGGCACCGCAACAACGTCCTCCTGCTGCTGAGCCTGCTGCTGCTGGTCAGCGTGTTCGCCCTCAAGCTGACCGCGGGCCGCGCCTGGCTGCCGTACGCGATGCCCGTTGCTGCGGTTGGCATGCTGCTCACGGTCCTGCTGGACTCGGGCGCCGCGATGGTGCTCACAGCACTCCTTGCCGTGCTGGCAGCGGCAGTCAATGGCGGTGGTCTGGAACTTGCGGCGTACACCCTGCTCGGTGGCATCGCCGGCATCGTGACCGTTCGCCGCGGCGACCGGCTTGCGGTCTTTGTGCAGGCAGGCGTGGCGGTGTTTCTGGTTGACACCATGGTGGTGGTGACGTTTGCGCTGCTTGGCGATCAGGACATGCGCGGGGTCCTGGAGCTCACAGGGGCGGCGATCGTGGCGTCCGGAGGCGCGGCCGTTGCCACGGTTGGCTCGCTTGCGGTAGTTGGATCGGTCTTCGGGATCCTCACCGTGTTCCAGCTGCTGGAGCTTGGGAACCCGTCACAGCCGCTCCTGCGCCGTCTCCTTGTGGAAACCCCGGGCACGTACCACCACTCGCTGATGGTGGGCAACCTTGCCGAGCGGGCGGCCGAGGCGATTGGCGCCGATGCGCTGGTGGCCCGCGTTGCGGCGTATTACCACGACATCGGCAAGCTCTCCAACCCGGCCGCGTTTATCGAGAACCAGGCGGGCATGGACAACCTCCATGACGATCTGGACCCCGACGCCTCGGCGCAGCTGCTCAAGAGTCACGTGAGCGCCGGTATCGACCTTGCCTATCAAGCAAAGCTGCCCAAGGCGCTGATCGCGTACATCCCGCAGCACCACGGCACCGCCGTCATGTCCTACTTCTACGCCCGCGCCCGCGATGAGGCGGCGGCTCCCCTTGGCGGGCTCGACACCACAGATGGGCGCAAGGCGGCCGATGCCATTGATGTGCGCCGGTTCCGCCATGGCGGGCCAAAGCCGCAGACCCGTGAGGCGGCCATCATCATGCTGGCCGATTCCGTGGAGGCGTCGGTGCGGTCGCTGGCGTCCCGCGACGACGTCGCCATCCGCGCGATGGTGGCCCGCATCTTTGACGAGCGCATGGCGGACGACCAGTTCAACGAGTGCGACCTCACGCTGCGCGACATCGAGAAGATCCGCGAGGCGTTCATGGGCCAGCTCCTGGGGATGTACCACCAGCGCGTGGCGTATCCGCAGAACAAGGTGGTGGAGCTGGAGAGCCGGCGGGCCGCGGGCGACAAGAAGTGAGTAGCCACTACATCGGCGCTTGGCGGATTGACGTGGAGCGGCGTGACGGCGTGGCGCGCCTTGTGCCGGCGACCGCACTGGCTCGGGTTGCGGCCGCGGCCTTGGACGCCGCTGGCGCCACGTCCCCGGCGTCGCTTGGCCTGATCCTCTCTAACGATGCCGAGCTGGCGGAGCTCAACGCCGAGCACATGGGCAAGACCGGCCCCACGGACGTGCTGTCGTTTCCGATGCTGCCGCCCGAGCTGTACCCGGACCACGCGGGCAAGGACGCTGGCGGGGCCGCCGGGGCTGCCCGGGCGATGGGCGCCTTTGCGCTGCCGGCCGAGGCGTTTGCGCTGCCGCCGGGCCAGCGCCAGCACCTGGGCGACATCATCGTGTCTGTGGAGCGGGCGGTTGATCAGGCGTCGGCTGGACGCGGCGGCCAGACCGGCGACGTCGCATGGGACGCCCGCAGCGAGTTGCGCCTCCTCGTGACGCACGGCGTGCTGCATGTGTGCGGCTGGGACCACGCAGAGGCTGTCGAAGAGGCGGCGATGCGCGCACTGGAGCAGCGCCTCCTGGGCTGACCCGCCCGCCCGCCGCCGGGGCCGCCGGGACTGCCAGTCACGCCTTTCGCCTTGGGCCTGTTGCGCGCTGCTGAAACGGGACTCCCGGTCACGGTTGTCGCCCTGGTATGGCCCGCGCGGCCATCCCCGCCGCTGAATCGGGACTCCGGGTCCCGCCAAACCCGCTGAGACCCCGCCGTGGCGCCGCGCGAGGGCGCCGACCGAGACTCCCAGTCCCGTTTCGACGGCGCCGGGGATCTCCCGGGCGAAAAGCGTGACTGCGAGTCGCGATGGCCCCGAGCGCCGCCGCGATACCATGCGCGTCGAGCCCCGCCGGACGTCGTCCCGGGGCCGTTAGCCGTGTTTTCGGAGGCCGCAACTACATCGTGA
The DNA here is from genome assembly GCA_903924005.1 of uncultured Chloroflexota bacterium. Classification (GTDB taxonomy): domain Bacteria; phylum Chloroflexota; class Limnocylindria; order Limnocylindrales; family CSP1-4; genus CAIXZV01. The sequence goes on from CAIXZV010000606.1 coordinate 2,749, forward strand.
AGCTCGTCGTGGGCCTGGGGAACCCGGGTGCCCAGTACGCGGAGACCCGTCACAACATCGGCTGGATGGTCCTGGACCGTCTCGCCGACAGGGCTGGGAAGTCCGGTCGCGGCCGCCAGCGCGACAGCGCCGAGACAACGGAGCTGCGCTGGAAGGGGATGGAGATCACCCTCGCCAAGCCGCTCACCTACATGAATGACTCGGGCGTGGCCGTCCAGAAACTGATGATGCGCGGCCACGTGCCGCTGACCGACGTGCTGGTGATCGCGGACGACTTTGCGCTGCCCTTTGGCAAGTTGCGCTTCCGCGAGTCCGGCAGCCACGGCGGGCACAACGGGCTGCGCTCCATCATCGACGTGCTGGGCACCGAGAAGTACGCCCGTCTGCGCGTGGGGATTGGCGAGCCGGGGCGCGGCGCCATTGACCATGTGCTCTCGCGTTTTGCCCTTGATGAGCGCACGCGGCTGCCGATCCTGCTTGATGCCTGCGCTGACGCCGTGGAGGCCTGGGTGCGCGAAGGCACGTCCAAGGCGTCCAACCGCTGGAACAGCTTTGAGCTGCAGGCGCCGGGTGCTGCCGATGCGGCCGTCGATGCGCAGGTCGCGCCCGGCGAGGTTGGCGGGCCGGCTGATGACGCCGGGATCCGCCGCACCAGGACCGGCTGGCGCCGGATCCTGCCCGGCGGTGGCGATGACGCCGGCGGGCCGGGCGGCGGCCACCGGTGACCGACGGTCTGCGCGGGCGCAGCACACGCGAGCGCAAGCTCGCTGAAAAGGTTGCGGCCGACTGGGCCGCAAGACGGGCGGCGGCTGAGAAGACCGAGGCCCTGGTTGACATCGACCGCGTCTCGGTTGAGGCCGAGGTTGAACTGCTTGACCCCGCCTACCGCCCGGACAAGGCGGCGGGCGAAGCTGCCAGCCACAAGCGGGCCGCCGCGTCATCGGCTGCGCGGATCCGGGGCAAGGACGCGGGCTCCTCGCGCGCCGGCGGGCGACGCATTCCGGATCTCGCAGCGCTGCCCAAGCTGCTCCACGCCACGGGCTCCTTCGGATCGCTTCGGGAACGGCTGGGCCCAAGCGCCACACCGCCGGGGACGCACGGGCGCCATGTCGGGCTGACCTCGGTCCCGCACGGCGCCAAGTCGTACCTTGCCGCGGCCCTTGCGCTGGCTGAGCAGGGGGAGCGCATCTGCTGGGTGGCCCGCGATGCCGAGATTGGCGACCGCGTGGCGGACGAGCTTGCCGCGTGGCTGGGCGATCCGGGTCTGGTGGCCGTGCTGGAGCCGCGGTCCTCCCTTGCGTATGAGCGCAGCGAGCTGGTGCCCGACGAGACGGCGGCGCGCGTGGCGGCGCTCGCGGCGTGGCGGAGCGGCAAGGCGCGCGTGCTGGTGGCCAGCGTCCAGGCGCTGCTGCAGGCCACCATTGCGCCGGACGATCTCCCGGCCAAGATCCGCGTCCTGCGGCCCGGCGGCCGGACCGCGCTGGACACGCTCCTCGCAGACCTGTTCAACCTGGGCTACGCGCCCGTGCTGGAGGTGGCCGGCCGCGGGGAGTTCGCCCGGCGCGGCGGCATCGTGGACGTGTTTCCGCCATCGGCAACGCTGCCCGTGCGCATCGAGCTGTTTGGCGACGAGATCGATTCGATGCGCGCGTTCGACCCCACGGACCAGCGCTCCGTGGAGGCGGTGCGCGAGATCGCGCTGCTCCCTGCAACCGAGTTTCTGCTCCCCGCTGGCGGCGCGGACGAGATCAAGGCACGACTCGGCAAGCTTGCAAACAAGCTCCCGGAGCGGCTGGCGCTGGACCTGGCGCGGTTTGCGGGCGAAGCCGTGGACGAGGGCGCCACGCCGCTGACCGCCGGTCGCGCGCTTGCGGCAGGCGACGCCGCTGAGGTGTGGGCGCGGCTCGTGGCGCCGTCCACGGGGCTGGACCACCTCGACGCAACCACGCTCATGGTCCTGGACGAGCCCGGTGACCTCGCGGACGCCGCGGACTTCCTCTGGCGCCAGGCCGAGGAGCGCCACAAGGAGCTGGTGGAGCAGGGCGAACTGCCAAAGGACTGGCCCAGCGGGTTCCTGCCGTCGCGCGACTGGAAGGCCCGCCTCCACGGGGCGCGGACGCTGGAGCTCACATGGCAGTCCGATGCCAGCGAGGCGGCCGGCATGGCCTTCGCCGCCAAAGGCCTCACAAGCGGGGACCTCTTTGGCTGGCGCGAGCCCGTCCTGCCGCCCGGCCGCACGGAGCGCCTCGTTGACGGCGTGGAGCACTGGCTTGCCGAGAAGGCCCGCGTGGTCCTCGCCAGCGATCAGGCCGCGCGTCTGGCAGAGCTCCTGGGCGAGGCAGGTCATCCGGTGGGCATCCTCACCCGCATCGCCGAGCCGCCGCCGCCCGGTGCCATCGCCCTCATTGAGCGCAGCCTCAACGGCGGCTTCTTCGGCGGCCCCGACGGCCTCGCCGTTGTCACAGATCGCGAGCTCTTTGGCAACGTCCGCGTCCGCCGGCCAAAGGCCATGCGCCGGATCGTCCCGCGCGACATCCTCGAGCGCCTCACCACCGGCGACCTTGTTGTCCACATCGACCACGGCATCGCGCGCTACGAGCAGATGCTCAGGCGCGGCGAGGACGGCCAGGAGCGGGACTACCTGGAGCTCAGCTTTGCGGCTGGCGACCGGATCTTTGTGCCGGTGGAGCAGATCAACCGCGTCAGCCGCTACTCCGGCGGCGAGCACGCCGAGCTCAGCCGGCTTGGCGGGACGGACTGGCTGCGCACCAAGCAGAAGGTCCGCAAGGCCGTGGCGGATCTTGCCGATGAGCTGCTCAAGCTCTACGCCAAGCGCGAGGCGGCCGAGGGCTTTGCCTTTGCGCCGGACTCGCCCTGGCAGATGGAGATGGAGGCGTCCTTCCCGTACGAGGAGACGCCAGACCAGGCCCGCGCCATCGTCGAAGTCAAGGTGGACATGGAGACCCGGCGGCCGATGGATCGGCTGGTTGTGGGCGACGTGGGCTACGGCAAGACCGAGGTGGCGCTGCGGGCCGCGTTCAAGGCGGTGCAGGACGGCAAGCAAGTGGCGGTGCTTGTCCCTACTACCGTGTTAGCAGGGCAGCACTTCACCACGTTCTCACAGCGCTTTGCCGCGTACCCCATGTCGGTCAAGCTGCTGTCGCGCTTCGTCAGCGCCAAGGAGCAGGACCTCGCCGTGGAGGGGCTGGCGGCGGGCAACGTGGACATCGTCATTGGCACGCATCGCCTCCTCAGCAAGGATGTGGCGTTCCGCGATCTTGGCCTGGTGGTCGTTGACGAGGAGCAGCGCTTTGGCGTGGCCGCCAAGGAGCGGCTCAAGCAGCTGCGCTCATCGGTGGACGTCCTGACGCTCTCGGCCACGCCCATCCCCCGGACGCTCAACCTGGCGCTTGCGGGCATCAGGGACCTCAGCGTCATTGAGACCCCGCCGGAGGATCGGCTGCCCATCCAGACCCGCGTTGCGGAGGCATCGGCCGGTCTGGTTCGAGACGCCATCCTGCGCGAGCTTGACCGCGGCGGCCAGGTCTTCTACGTCCACAACCGCGTGGAGACCATTGAGGCGCAGGCCGACCAGCTGCGGCGGCTGCTGCCGGGTGCCCGCGTCATCGTTGGCCACGGGCAGATGGGCGAGGGCGCGCTGGAGAAGGTGATGATCACCTTTGCCGATGGCGCCGCCGACGTGCTGGTCTGCACCACGATCATCGAGTCCGGTCTGGACATCCCCAACGCCAACACCATCATCATTGACCGCGCGGACACCCTTGGTCTGGCCCAGCTCTACCAGCTTCGCGGCCGTGTTGGCAGGTCGTCCCGCCGCGCGTACGCGTACCTGCTGTACCGGCGGCGCGAGCGCATGAGCGAGGAGGCCCGCAAGCGTCTCCAGGCCATCTTCAACGCGTCGGAGCTTGGCGCCGGGTTCCAGATTGCCCTCGCGGACCTGGAGATCCGGGGCGCCGGGAACATCCTGGGCGGGGAGCAGTCCGGGTTCATGGCGTCCGTGGGGTTTGACCTGTACTCGCGGCTGCTGGCGGAGGCCGTGGAGGAGGCGAAGGCCCGCCGCGACGACCGGCCGCCCGTCCGCGAGGTGCCCCAGGCCGTGGTGGACCTGCCCGTGGATGCGCACCTGCCGGACTCGTACGTCGCGGATGAGGCGCAGAAGCTGGAGCTGTATCGGCGGCTGGCGCGGGCTCGGACGGAGGGCGACATCGCCGCGTTCCGCCAAGAGGTGACCGATCGATTTGGGCCGATGCCGGCGCCGGTCCTCCGGCTTGCCGAAGTGGCTGGGCTGCGGCTGGCCGCGGAGACCGCGGGCGTGGCGTCGCTGGCGCGGGAGGAGGGCTGGCTGGTGGTCCGCTTTGGCGCGGCGCTGTCGCGTGCAACCGCGATGCAGCTGCTGGCTCCGGGTGCGCACGGGGGCGCGGCGCCGCTGCCCGGGGTCCGGCCGGGCGACATCACGTTTGCATCGAACCAGGTGCGGATCCGGCTCCCGCGCGATCCCCTCCGCGGCTGGACGCTGACGCAGGCCGTGGTGGCGCGGCTGGTTGCGGCCGCTGGGTCTGGCGAGGCGTCGAAGGCGGGTTCCCCGGCGTGAGCCGCGTGCTGGACGGGCTGCGGCGTCTGGCGGAGCCCGCGGGGCCGCGTGAGGGTCGAGCGCCCTCGGCTGTCACGCGCGAGTTCACGGCGCGGCGCAACCGCGTGCTCACGGGGGCGTTTGGCGTGGCTGTCGTGGTTGATCTGCCGCATGCGGAGGATGTCCGCGCGCTCGTGGTGACCGAGGACGGGCGCGCCGCGCTTGTGTCGGCGCTGCTGGGCGTGGCGGAGCCGGGTGATGCCGAGTCGGCGGCTGCACGCACGTTGGTCGAGTCGGCGGTTTCGGCAGCATCGGCTGCGCCGGAGGCATCGTCGCTGGCGTTGCCGTCGGTCGGTGTCGCGTCGTGTCTGGTCGTCCTCGGCGGCGGCATCAGGCGGCTGGAACCCGTGCCCGTGAAGGTGCTGGCGGCGGCCGAAGCGCTGGCAGCGCACCTGGAGCCCCGGCTGCCAGGCCTGGTCCGCTGATGGCGCGCCGGGCTGCCCGTGTGGTGCAGTTCGCCGCCACGGACGACGAGCTGCACCCGCCCCCTTTGGCCGATCTCGTGCGAGCGGCAGCGGACTCTCTATGATCCGCGCATGACGACGCCCGCCTCCATTGACGCCTATCTCGCCGCCCTCCCCGCGGAGCGCCGCGCCGTGCTGGAGCAGGTTCGGGCCCTCGTTCGCGAGGTCGCACCCGCCGGTATCGAGGTGATCAGCTACGGCATGCCCGGCGTGAAGCTTGGGGGCAAGCTGCTGCTCTCGTACGCGGCGTTCGCCAGGCACTGGAGCCTGTTCCCCGCGAGCGGCGCCGTGATGGCCGCGATGGGCGAGGAGCTGGCGCCGTACTTCAAGCCCACGGCCACGCTGCGCTTCCCGTGGAAGGAGCCGGTGCCGGCCGCGCTGGTGCGCCGGTACGTGGAGTTGCGGGTCGCAGAGTTCGCCGCGGAGGCGTAGCCAACGCGTCGGGGGTGGAGCGAAGCTTCGCCGGTCACAAGGTGCCAGCGCCCGTCATCTCACTGACGACGGGGTTCGAAGGTTGCCCGTGGGCGTCACCGCGAGGGATGTCCGCCGCCCGAGGGCGTCGTACGCCGTGCCCGCGGGCGACGAGGCCGCGCTCGTGCTGACGGTGCCCGGTGTAGGAGCCGCCCGCCGGGTAGAGGACACCGCGGCGACGCGGCCCCCCGGGTCACAGGCTTCGGCGTGTGCAGATACGGCGAAACGGGCGGGTCTCGATGCTGTAGCGTCCACGGCGGTGCAAGTCGCAGCACGCGGCATCGGATCGAGTGAGGGGATTCGATCATGGGGGTTCGTCCACGCAGTCGCACCCGTCGTGGGTGGCGCCATGCCATGGGATCCACGCTGACGGGCGCCTTCAGCCCCCGAGACGGCGCCGGGCCCGTTCCCCAGCGCCTCGCCGTGCTGGCCCTTGTCGCCGTCCTGCTGTCGGAGACGCTCGCGCCCGTGCCGGTTGCGGCGGCCGCGGGTAGCGGCGCGGCTCCCAGTGCGGGCGCGCTGAACCGGCCAGGGCAGGCAGCCGCCCACGCCGTGGCCCCGGCTCCCATCAGCGACCCGTCGACCGGCTCCGGCTCCGCGGACCCGTCTGTGTCGCTGCCCCCACTGCCGGTGCGGTACGCCCCGCCCAAGGTTCGCACCGAGGTGGCGAGCCTCCGAGGCTCGCGGACGCGCGTGTGGGCCAATCCCGACGGGACCTTCACCCAGGAGGCGAGCTCGGGCCTGCTCAACTTCCAGGACGCCGAGGGGGCATGGAAGCCCATCGACCAGCGCCTGGCGGCCGACCCATCCTCCGCGGACGACTTCTCGCCGAGGGGGTCCGGTGTCACCCTGCGCCTGTCGCGCGGCTCCGGTGCGGCGGGCATGGCGCAGGTCGGCACGGGGCAGGACGGGGTCTCGGTCCGCGCACCCGGCTACGGGGCTGGAGTGGTTGTCGGTGACCGGATCACCTTCGACGCCGCGGGCAGGCCACAGGTCTTCGTGGCCGCGGCAGACACCGGTGCGGAGATCGGGGCGGTCTTCTCGGACCGGGCGGGGCCGTCGTCCGTCTCCTTCACTGTCGAGGCCCCGGCTGGTTCGACCGGCACGGTGGACGCGTCCGGACAGGTGGTCTTCACGCGCGGCGGCACCGTGGTGGCCGTCATCGACGCGCCCCTGCTGTTCACCGCCGACAGCGGCGCCAGCATCGCCGGGGAGCCCGTCACGGTCACGTTGGACACCACCGGCGAGGCGCCGGCTGCGGGCGCATCGGGGAGCACAGGCGCAAGCCCCATGCCCACGGGCGCCCCACCCGCGCCGCCGTCGGCTGCGCCGACAGCCGATTCGTCGTTGCCGCCCGCCGCGAGCCCTGACGCCAGCGCGTCGGCGGGACCCGCGGCCACGCCTTCCGCAGCGCCGTCCACCGCGCCGTCCGGCGATCCATCTCCCGCCCCCGGCAGCGGAGGAGGCAACGCGGGCGGCCGGCGTGCCGTGACGGTGACCTACACCGTGGACCCGGCCGTCTTCGCGGACCCGGCCGACACGTTCCCGCTGACCCTGGACCCGGTGGTCAAGGTCTGCAACAGCTCGTCCGCCTGCCCCGACTTCACCGTCACGGAGACCGACACCTACATCGCCCACAGCCAGCCCGACTCGTACCCGGGGTCGCCCTCGGCCAACCGGGTGGGCTACGACAACAACGCGGTCCCCAACGACACGGGGACGAACTGGGGCGACATGCGCAGCCTCATCTTCATCGAGCCCGCCGCCCTGCCGGACGGCGCCCAGATCACCTCGGCCATCCTCAAGCTGCGCGAGGACAACAACAGCAACGGCACGTCGAGCGCGAACATCTACGCGGCGCTGCTCTCGGCGGGCTTCAGCGGCACCTCGACGTGGAACCAGATGTACTCCAAGGCCGTGTCGGGCTACGACTCGGCGGTCGTCGCTGCGTGCAACAACGCGGGCACGGACTGCACGCTCTCGCTCGACGTGTCCAAGGCCGTGCGGGCGAACTACACGAAGCGGGGCCAGGACTGGAAGGCCGGCTATGGCTTCATGGTCCGGATGACCGCCGCTGCCGAGAGCAGCAACGTCGCGGAGGTCGTCTTCTACAAGGCCAACAACTCGACGGCGACGAACCGCCCGTACCTCTCGATCACCTACGAGACCATGAACACGGGCCTCGACTTCGACGCCGCTCTGGGGCCCTCGTACTCGCCGTCGCGGATGACCGCGGGCGTCCCGACCATCCTGCCCGTGCGGGTCGAGAACAAGGCCGGCTCCACCGACAGTCTCTCGATGTGCTTCGTCCCCGGCACTCCTCCGGGCGACCCCGCCGGCGACACCGACTGCCACCAGGTCGGCTACCGGTTCTTCGACGCCAAGGGGGCCATCGTCAAGGACGGGTCCGGAAACAACCTCTGGGGCTTCGCGGACCTGCCGGGCGACCTCGCCCCGGGCGCCGCCGAGACTGCCCCGATCGCGCTGGCGGTCACCCCGCCCGCCAAGGCCGGCCAGTACACGCTCCGCCTGGACGTCGTCCACAGGCTCTCCGTGCAGGACCTCGCCGCGGGCACCTACCTCTTCGCCTCGGACTGGGCGAGCCCGTCCAAGTACTTCGCGCGCAACAAGAAGGTGCTGCGCAGCGACGTGACCCGGTGGGTGGGCGCGTCGGTCGTGGAGCGGGCGGAGTTCTCGATCGACGTCACGAACGGCGACATCGCGGGCGACTCGCTCCCGGCGGCGTCAGGCGACGGCGGGACGCTCGCGATCGACCTCGCGAACCGCACGCTCGACTACGCCG